>JBBQBY010000052.1:0-21778 GCA_038318235.1 Caldilineales bacterium | reverse complement strand
CCGACGATGTCCCAGAGCGCCACATCGATCGCGCTGATCGCGCGCATTTCAGCCCCGGCGTAACCAAAAAAATTGACGGTTGAGAACATATTGTTCCAGTGGTTCTCAATGTCCAACGGGCTGCGGCCTAATAACAGATTGCCAAAGACATCGTGGATAATCGCGCTGACCGCACGTGGCACATAATAGGTTTCACCCAACCCGATCAAGCCATCATCTGTGTGCAGCCGCACCCACATGGTGTTCGGTTGCTCGTCGATCCAAACAGTTTCAATGCGTGTAATTTTCATGTTGACTCCTGAAATGTGGGAGTAGGGAGTAGGGAATAAAGGAAGCTCCCTACTTCCTACTTCCTACTTCTTACTACTTTACTTCATTTACCGGTGAGCGAGGTTTTTCTCCGCTTAACACGCGTACGACTTCCTCGGCACAGCGCGTGCGCAGATCAATCTTGGCTTCTTCAGAATACCAGGCGGCATGTGGGGTGATCAGGATACGTTCTTCGCGTAGTAATGGACTGTTGGGATCGATTGGCTCAATCGCTAGGACATCAATCGCGGCGCCGGCAATTTGTTTGGCGCGTACGGCTTGGAGCAAGGCGTCTTCATCGATCAAGGGGCCGCGCGCGGCGTTGATCAAATAGGCGGTTGGTTTCATCCAACTCAAGAACTGGGCGTTGACGATATGTTTGGTCGAGTCGATCAACGGGGCGTGCAGCGAAATGTAGTCGGATTCACGGGCCAGCGTTTCCAAATCTACGACGCGTACGCCAATTTTATCAACGATCGCTTGGTTGGCATAAGGGTCGTGGACAATCACCTTCAGGCCCAAGCCGCGGCCTTTTTCTGCGGTGGCCTGGCCAATCCGACCAAAGCCGACAACACCCAGGGTTTGATCCTTGAGCCGGTAGACGGGGCCCGAAGCCATGTTATCCCACTTGCCGGCGCGTGTGGTTTGCACCAGCGGTAGAATGCCACGCGCCTGCACCATGAGCAGCGCAATTGCATGCGCCGAAACTTCGTCAATCGAATAGTCGGGTACATAGGCCACCCAAATACCTTTGGCGGTGGCGGTATCGATATCAATCGTATCCAGTCCGGTGCCGGCGCGGCTGATCACACGGCAATTTTGCATCGTGTTGATGATCTCACCGGTAACTTTTTGCAAGGTGACCATCACGGCATCGGCGTGTTTGACCGCCTCCAACGCGGCGGGTGACGTCAAATCACCCACATGATTGATCTCCGCGTCAATCCGGCTCAATACATTTTTCTCGACTTCTAGATCGCCAAAACTTTGGTAGGCAATCACAACTTTTGGTTTCATGCGTCATAACCTCAATTCTGAGTTTTAAGTAAAAATATAATTTTTTTGAATATAATAACTACCCTAACCCTCACTGCCATTAAGTTAAGCGAAATAATGGGTAGCGTAGGTGCGGTTTGTCACCGCACAATGGGTGGATTTCCCAAGCACGTGCGGTAACAAACCGCACCTACGTAGCCTTAACTTAATGACAGTGACCCTAACCCTCCCCTGGTAAGGGAGGGAACCGTCACGAGGCAGACGAAGGATCCGTTCCTCCCCAGCAGGGGGAGGTTAGGTGGGGGTCTGGGCTCGCCAGCCGGCAAAACTCCGCTTTTTAAATTGACTTCAGTATAGAGTGGCTGATTGGCTGAACTGAATTGCTCAAGAGGAAGCTGTAAATTCACTCAGATGCTTGAGCTGTTCAAAGCGCTTCACCAATTCTTTGCGCAAGATTTTGCCGATAAAATTGCGTGGGAAATCTTCCACAAAGATCACGACACGTGGCACCAATTCGGGTGGCAAACGGCGGCGGCAGTAGGCGATCAGGGCTTCGGCGGTGGGCCGGTCTGTGTTGGTGGTGACAAAGGCAATCGGCTGGTTGGCAATCGCGATCACCGCGGCTTCCTTGATCTGCGGCACTTCATAGAGCACTTCTTCGATGTCGCGCGGGAAGGCTGGTTCACCGGTCGGATTCAGCGGCCGGTCGGGATACCACATGTCGGCTTTGCGGGCGATAATGCGAAAATAGCCTTCGGCATCCATTTGGGCGACGTCACCGGTCAACAGCCAGCCATCCTTGCGCAACACTTGGGCCGTTGCTTCTGGTTGTTGCCAGTAGCCCAGCATCACTTGTGGCCCGCGTACGGCTAATTCGCCGATCTGTCCCGCTTCCACGCCGGGTTCACCGCTGGCCAGATCGAAAATGGTCGCTTCGGTTGAAGGCAGGGGAATGCCAATCGTGCCTACCTTGCGCCGGCCATGGAGCGGGTTGGCATGAGTGACGGGCGCGGCCTCCGTGAGCCCGTAGCCTTCGACCAAGCGACCTTTGGTTAATTTCTCGAAACCTTCTTGCACTTCGATCGGCAACGGCGCCGAACCACTGATACAGAGGTTGATCGACTCGATGCCCATTTTGCGCACGTCGGGAAAGTTATTGATCGCCACATACATCCCAGGCACGCCCGAAAAGATCGTCGGTTTATACCGTTTGATCGCATTTAGCACGCGGGCGAGATCGAAGCCGGGTTCGAGAATGAGCGTGGCACCCAGCGCGATGGGCACGTTCAGGGTTGTGGTCAGGCCATACATGTGCGAAAAGCTGAGCGCGCAGAGAAAGCGTTCTTTGCCCTCTTGCGCCGCGGGAATCCAATGGCGAGTTTGCAACGTGTTGGCGAGCAAATTACGGTGTGAGAGCATCACGCCTTTGGCCGCGCCGGTGGTGCCGCTGGTATATTGGATCAGGGCCAGCTCCGTATCTGCGATTGGCACCTCGGGCGCAATGTTGCTCTGGTTTTCGAGCAGCTTGGCAAAATGATGAATCCCGGCCCGCGCTTGCACCAGTGGCGTTTGCTCAGACCCTGCGCCATCCGGCCATTCATGCTGGCGCGTGAAGATCACATGCGCCAGCCCGGTGGCTGCCTGCATCTGCGCTGCCGTTTCGCTACTTTCATAAATGGTCACCAACACTTTGGCGGCTGTAGACTGGAGTTGGCCGAGCAATTCGCTGGTTTCGGTCTGGGGTGGCGTTAAAACAACCACGATCCCGGCTTTCAGCGCCCCATAAAACGCAATGATAAATTGCGGCAGATCTGGCAGGAGCAACATGACCCGTTCACCTTTTTTCAGGCCAAGCGCCAGTAACGCATTTGCAAATTGATTCACCGCTTGATCCAGTTGCTGATAGGTGATCTGCACCCCGTCAGCTTGGATGGCAATCTGGCGGGGAAAGCGCCGCACGGCTGATTCGAGTAGAAAAGGTAAGGGGACATGCGGGGCCGCAATCGTAAAGGGGACATCTTGTTCGTAATGGGCCAGCCACGGTCGTTGGCGCAACAGCGCGCCGCGCGCGGCCGCTTCCTCGGCTTGGTTGTCAGTGCGCCAAGAACGGAGATTGGATCCTTCAAGCACCCGTTCGACGGCGCGATTGACGGCATCACGGCGTTCTAACATGACCAGATGACCAGACGCCCCGACATCAACGTCCTCGGCGTTAGGAATGGTCGTCGCCACTTTTTCGAACATCGGCTTCTCGAAGAGAAGATCTAGATGGCCACGAATAATTAACGTGGGCACCTGTAAGGCTCGGAAACGTTCCCATCCCCGCCAAGGAGCGAGGGTGTTTTGATACCAAGGCTTGAGCACATGGAAGGGCGCTTCTAACCAAGTGTGCGTAAATTGTTCGAGTGGCCGTAAAATTGCAAGCGGTAATTTGAAGAGCAAACGCGTGAGCGCGTTCAGGCGAAATTCACCGGCTGTCGCGATCAAGATCAGGTGATCAATACGTTCCGGGTGGGCTAGCGCATATTCCGTGACCAGCGCGCCGCCAAACGAGTGGCCGACGAGGACAAAGCGTTCGGGAATTTGTAGACGTTCCAGCGCGCGCTCCAAATCATGCAAAATTTCGGGCATGGTGTAGCTGCCGGGGGGCTTATCAGATCGACCGTGGCCGCGTAAATCTAAGGCGATCACACGGTGCGCCCATGCAAAATATTCTAGCTGGTAGCGCCATTGTGTGGCCTGGCCGCCAAAACCATGAATGAAGATCAGCGTCTTTTGCGGTAGATCAGGGGCAATGTCAATGGCCGCAAGGCGCACGATCGGTTCGGTGGCTACCGGCACCGTGCGGCGATAGAGTTCCAGGTCAATCTGCATAACAATCATGCTCCGGTGTATACGGTCATCGATGGCCAAAAATCTATGGCTTAGGGTAAACGAAATGTGATCTTGGCTCGTCGTAAGGATATAGCGCGGTGAAGGATTTTGATTATACCCTTCACCCGATTTCGCGTCAATCAACGGGGCCACCTCTGGATGGCTAAAAAATCGCATCGTGGAGGATCAGCAAATTCCATAACGTAGGTTATACAAGGTGAGGGGATACAGGTAACTCAAACATAGCTATTGAATCATTTTATGATTTAGGCCAGGAAGCGACGCCGTTTTATCTGTTGGATGAATGGCGCGTTTATAGATTTTATGTTACACTAATATCCCATCCTGATAAGTTAGCATAAGCCAATCCGTGTTCCTATTTTAACTGTTCCTGATGGTTAATTGTTGGGCCTAATCTTGTAGCAGCCAAAACTCACAATGGCTGGTTATAAGTGTATGTCAGAATTTGGTTGACTTTCTCCGTCTAGCGCATTACAATTCTAGCCATGACCAACCTACCATCGGCTGTTTCGCCAGATCCTATGCTAAACCATACACAGATTGCTTACTTGGTCGATGACCAGCACGGAAGACCGACGGGTGTGCGCGTCGTAGAGCCGCCAGCCGATACGCGCCAAGCGATGCGCGGCAAGCTGTATGCCGTTGTCGATCTGTTCGGTGATAATCCGGATCGGACAACCTTTGCCGAACGTTTGCTCAGCGTGATCCAGCGCACCTATTACACGTTGAAGGGCAGCCAATCGGTGGTGCTTACCGAGGCATTGCGCGAGGCCGTACACACCTTGCAAACGTTCAACGCACAAAGCGCAGAAGCGCCCCTGGAAGGCGGCATTCTGATTGCGGCATTATTGGGCGAACGTTTGATGTTGGTGGGCAGTGGTCCTGCGTTGGCGCTTATTCGCGCGGGCACGGGGGTTGATATTTATCCGCCTTTTAGCGCCGGCGATGCCAAGCCAGCTGATGAAGAAGCCGCGGGCATGCCGGAAATTTATCGGCAAACCCTTGATACAAACAGCGCTTTCTTTATCGGTACGCGCAGTTGGTTGCAGCGCCTGCCCTTGCGCCAACTGGCTGGTACGATTGCCTATCTGGATCAAGAGAATTATGTCGATGCCGCGAATGGTCTGCGTGAACTGAGCCAGGGCGTTGAACTACCGGGCCTGCTCGTCCTTTTGACACCTGGTTCTACGGCTGCGGCATCGCCTTCGCCATCATCCACACTGTCGCCGCCGTTATCGCGCCGCTCCCGCGCAAGCGGTTTGCCTACGGCCGTTAATGCCCAGTCACGGGTGCATAATGCGCCTGCGCCCATGCCGCTTGAGCGACCATCAACCGCATCCGTTGGCGATAATTATGCGCAAAATCTCGATTCGCAAAATTATGGCACAGAAATTGCCCCGAACGTGTCAGATTCGGAAGATAAATATCCGTTGGCAATTCGTCCGCCAACTTGGCAAACGCGTCTCTCGACTAATTTAGGCGAAAGCGCAAAGGTCGGGTTACAGCGGGCCAAAGAGCTGGTTGTCAATTTGCTGCCAGAACGCTTTAACGGGGGTGCAGCACCCCAAAACAACGATGCCGCCACGTCGTTTGAACTGGCCCCTATCATGGCGGCGCCGTTGTCGACGCCGACAATGGTCGAACAGGGCCAGCGCGAACAGCCGCAGTTCGCGTCTAGCTCTTCTGGCGCGGCGATGGGCGCGATTTTGCCTCAAGACGTCGCCACAAATACGCCTGCCCCAATTGAATCGGCCGCGATTGTGTTGCCGCCGCGCGCACAAGGAAGTCGCGTTCGCCTCTTTATTTTGTTGGCGGTATTAATTTTGGCCTTGGTGCCTGTGGTAGTGGCCGGGGTTTATTGGCAACAAGGCGCGACCAATCGTGCCGAAGCCGAATCTTTGCTCAACCTGGCGGATGCGCGCTTTACCAGTGCGCGCCAGGCCTTTGACACCGGCGACAAGATCGTCGCACGTGCTCAATTGACCGAAGCCTTAGCACATATCGATGCCGCGACCAAGTTGCAGGGGCGGTCTGCGCGGGCCTCTGACTTGTCGGCACGCATTAATACCCAACTTGAAAAGGTCTTACAAGTTCAGCCGCTCTACGGTTTGGCGGCCCCGCTGGTCAAATTCCCATCAGATGCACAACCGCGGCGTGTGATTGTCGCGGATCAAGATATCTATGTGTTGGATGTTGGGCGACAACTGGTGCAGCATTTTCTATATGATTCTAAAAATAATACGGTGGCTGACCCCGAAGGCGAAATTATTTTACGCCAGGGTGAGCTACACAATGGCGCCACCGTTGATCGACTGGTTGACATCGCCTGGCAGCCCCCCGTACCTGGGATTGATGACAAGGCCAATCTATTAATCTTAGATCGGCAAAATCATATCTTCCGTTTTAATCGGCTGGAAGGGGTTACGGCCCTGAAGTTTGCTGACCAAACTGGTTGGAAAACACCAACGCAACTTGAAACTTTTGGCGGACGGCTCTATCTGGCCGATGAAGGGGCTGGCCAGCTTTTTCGCTATGCATCTGGCAATTATGGTGTCGCACCGGAGTCGTGGTTTGCCCCGGAAACGACGGTAAACTTAGCAGGGCTACAGTCAATGGCGATTGATGGTGATATCTGGCTACTCTTTAGCGATGGCCGGATTCTGCGCTATCACGCCGGTGAGCAAGAACCATTTACCTTGGAGAGTAGCGTTGGGCTGGCCGACGAGCCAGTCGACATGGTCGTCGGCGATCAAGGAGATTCCTCGATTTACCTGGCTGATAGTGCGCAAGAACGTATCTTGGTTTTTGATAAACAAGGTAAATATCTGCGTCAACTCAAAGCGGCTGAGGGCAATCCGCTGCGTGGCTTGAGTGGTTTGTTTGTCAATGAAGTGACCAGTTCGCTCTTCATGTTGACCCAATCTGCATTGTATGAACAGGCTCTGCCCAACGGCTTGAATAACTAAATTAATCTCAGTCTGCTTTCCTACGCTTGGTTGACAATTTGTTTAGAAGGGCAAAACTGAGCTACACAGGCTGGTTTTTTATAGACAAATAGTGCTAGCGCTTATTCGGATTTGGCGCGTATGTGCTATAATCTGGACACTATGGGGCAGAATTCACATGAAACGCAATCAAATAAATCAGCTTTAACGTGGCTATACGGGGTGGCACGTAGGCACGCCATTAGCCTGATCATTGTTTACAGTATTGTCATTGTTAGTGTTGCTCTTTTGGGCAGCGTTCGCCTGTATGATTGGGCGCGCGTCCGCATCTTGGAAGCTTCGCCTGAAGTCGCACTCCAATTTCCCACAACGAATCAAGCTCAGCCTAAGCCGAACAATAACACTGGCCCGGTAGCCGCGCCTGCGAATGCCGCCAACCGCGCGCCCGCCAATCAAGTGGCTGCGGCCCCGCTCCTGCCAGTCATCAATGTTTTGTTATTGGGCACCGATGAGCGCTCCGATGATCCTTCACCGCCGCGCACGGATACGATGATCCTCTTGACATTGGACCCGAATACGCAGACGGCGGGCATGCTCTCGTTCCCGCGTGATCTATGGGTGCCCATTCCAAACCTCGGACTTACCAATAAAATTAATACCGCCTATATGTTTGGCGAAGAACATCAATATCCCGGCGGTGGCGCGCAATTAGCCAAGGATACAGTGAGTGCGTTTATCGGGCAAAAAGTTGATTATTATGTACACATCAACTTTGGCGGATTTATCCGCTTGATTGACTTGATCGGCGGCGTTGACGTGGTGGTCCCGTCAACCATTAACGACGACCAATACCCAACCGCTAGCTATGGGGTTGAAACCTTTCATCTAGATGCGGGGCCGCAACATCTGGACGGTGAAACCGCGCTCAAATATGCCCGCACGCGCCATATTGACAGCGATTATGGGCGAGCGCGGCGGCAACAAGAATTGATCCGGGCAGTGTCGGACAAAGTGTTACGCTCGGATATGATTCTGACCTTGCTCTCGAATGCTGGCAGCCTGCTCACCACCATGCGCAATAGCGTAGATACAGATATCCCTGTGAAAACGCAGCTTGAATTAGCCGCTTCGCTGCAGAAAAGCAATTTGCGCGAGATCCGGCAGTTGGTCTTAGATAGCCATTATGGCGATGAGAACTTTGACGGCCCAGACGGTGCCTGGATCTTGATGCCGGATCGCTCGAAGATCCGACCAGCCTTGGCGCAATTCTTTAATCCACCAGCGCAGGGCCCGGCTGGCGCGATTGCCTCTGCCGACCCTAGTTGGGTGCGGGTAGAGGTACTCAACGGCACCGATCAACCCGGGGTGGCGGCGCGCACGCGTGATCTGTTGCAAGCCCAAGGCTGGCATGTGGTCTCGATCAGTGATGCTGATCGCAATGACTACAGCCGCACTATTGTGATCAATTATGGGGTGCCACAAGCGCTTGTAGAAAAAGTGAGCACCGACTTGGGGCTCCAGCCTAATTTATCGCGGCTGACTGGCATGAAGAGCACCGTACCCGTGGATGTGCGGATTGTGGTCGGCAAAGATATTTTGAGTAAAGTGAAATTGCCTTGACCCGTAGCTTGGCTGACTATCCTGTGTTTAGTGCTGAAATCTAATTGTTCGTCTATAGAGGTGCAGGACACACGTCCTGCACCTCGCTATTTGGACTGAAATACTTGGATCGTAAAGTTTGCGCCGCTACTGTTTTTCCTCTGATTTCGTCGCATCTTCAACTCCGCTGCACCCTTTATACATATGTTCTGGCTTGCCTGTTTCCAGTTAGGAAAAATTGTCAAAATCAGATATAATAAGGGGACGTAAATCGACAGAAAAATGCGTAAATTATCTAATCGCTCGCTTTGAACAGTGATAACGATGGTTGACCATTTTGTGCTCAGTGCGCAGCGATCAATCGCCTAGGATAATGTTCTTACGCATTGATGTCCCTGAACACTGAGCCTGCAATCCTGTTCGCTAGCTTGTGCCGACTATACAAATTAAAGTATTTCAGGAGTACCTGAATGGATGAAAATTACGAACCTCTGAATGGTGACAGCCAGTTGCCTGAGGATGGCTCTCCGCTGACCAATGGTGTGAACGCTGTCAATGGGGTAGCGACAAATGGCGATGGGCTCAATGGCATTGGCGACATTGTTCCCTATGCGGGCAAAACCCGGCCCATCAAAATTGAAGATGAGATGCGGGCCAGTTATCTTGACTATGCCATGAGCGTGATTGTCGCGCGCGCGCTGCCCGATGCACGTGATGGCCTAAAGCCTGTGCACCGGCGGATTCTCTATGCGATGCACGATATGGGCTTGCTGCCCGGCAGCGCCCATAAAAAGAGCGCGCGTATCGTCGGTGAAGTGCTTGGTAAATATCACCCGCACGGTGACACTTCGATCTATGATGCGATGGCGCGCATGGCGCAAGATTTCAGTTTGCGCTATCCGTTGGTCGATGGCCAGGGTAACTTCGGTTCCGTGGATGGCGACAGCCCGGCGGCCATGCGCTATACCGAAGCACGCCTGGCGCGCATCGCGGATGGTATGCTCCAAGACATCGATATGGATACGGTGGACTGGAACAATAACTTTGATGATAGCCTGCAAGAACCGCAGGTTTTGCCCGCCATGTTGCCCAATTTGTTGTTGAACGGCACTAGCGGGATTGCTGTGGGGATGGCCACCAACATTCCACCGCATAATTTGACTGAAATCGCCAATGCGATTGTTTTTGTGATCGACAACTGGGCGCGGCACGATGAGATTGGCCTGGAAGAATTAATGGCCTTTGTCAAGGGGCCAGATTTCCCCACTGGCGGCATTATCCTGGGGACAGATGGGATTAAACAGGCCTTTGCGACTGGGCGCGGCAAAATTTTGGTGCGCGCCCAAACGACAATTGAAGAGATGCGCAATGACCGTTTCCGCATCCTCGTCAGTGAAATCCCCTATCAGGTGAATAAATCGACCTTGATCGAACGCATCGCCGAGTTAGCGCGCGAAGGTAGACTGGATCAGATTAGCGACTTGCGCGACGAAAGTGATCGCACCGGCATGCGCATTGTGATCGAACTGAAGCGCGGGGCGTCACCGAAAAAGGTGCGCAATCAACTCTTTAAATATACGGCGCTCCAAACCTCGTTTGGCGTCAATACGCTGGCCCTGGTCAACAATGATCCAGTTACTTTGGGGCTCCGGCGGGCGTTGATTATCTACATCGAACATCGCGTGGTGGTGTTGACGCGGCGTACAGAATATCAACTGAGCAAGGCGCGTGAACGGGCGCATATTTTGGAAGGGTTGCGAATCGCGCTAGAATTCTTGGACGAAGTGATCCAACTGATTCGCAGCAGCGACAGCGCCGATGCCGCCCGCACTGGTTTGATGGGACGCTTTGGCCTGAGTCAGGTGCAAGCGCAAGCCATTTTGGATATGCAATTGCGCCGTTTGGCCGCTTTGGAACGCCAGAAGATCGAAGATGAATACCAGGAACTGATGACGCGCATTGCTTACCTGCTGGATTTGCTCGCTAACCCCGACAAAATTCGCCAGTTGGTGCGTGACGATATCCTGGCCTTAAAAGAAAAATTTGGTGACGAACGCCGCACGGTGATCGCCCATGAAGCCAATGGTGATTTCACCGAAGAAGATTTGATCGCCCAGGACAACGTATTTATCAGTTACAGCGCCGGCTCCTACATCAAGCGCATGAAGACTGAACACTTCCGGGCGCAGGGACGGGGCGGGCGCGGCGTCAAAGGGATGAACACCCGGCAGGAAGATGAAGTGATCAGCCTGCTCTTTGCGCGTACGCTGGATACGGTGCTTTTCTTCACCGACAAGGGGCGTGTCTACAGCAGCCGGGCTTATGAATTGCCAGAAGGCAGCCGCACCGCGCGCGGGGTGCATATTGCCAACTTGTTGAGCCTAATGCCCGACGAAAAGGTCAGCACCATGCTGGTCGTGCCCGACTTTGAACAGGCCGAGTACATCACATTGATCACGCGCCAGGCTCGGATTAAGCGCATGGAATTAAGCGCCTTTAGCAACATTCGCCCCAGTGGGTTGATTGCGATGAATCTCGACGCCGGCGACTCGCTTGATTGGGCGCGGTTGACCAGTGGCAATGAAGAATTTATGGTGGTCACCCGCAACGGCAAGGCTTTACGTTTCCACGAGCGCATGGTGCGTTCGATGGGGCGCACGGCCGGCGGTGTACGCGCCATGCGTCTGCTTGATGGTGATGAGATTATCAGCCTTGATGTGGTGAAGCTCGAAGGTGAATTGCTGATTTTGCACGAGCGGGGCTACGGCAAACGGGTTTCACTCGACGAATATAATGCCAAGGGTCGTTACACCCAAGGCATGTGGACGACGGATCACACGCGCCTTGACGAAGTTGGCCCGATCGTGGCGGCGCGGGTTGTTCACCCACACGACCAGATTACGGTGATGACGAGCAACGGGCTGGTGTTGCGTACACCCGTACATGGCATTCGCAGTATGGGTCGCAGCACACGCGGTGTGCGTGTGGTCAATCTGCAAGAGGGTGATACGGTCGCCGCTTTGGCGGTGCTCACCTATGCCGATCTGACGCGTAGCGTTGATGGCAATGAACAAGATCCAAACGTCGCCTATGATAATGTTCAAGACGAGAATGGCCTATTAGTGACCGCCGATGCCGATGAATTCGATAATGCAGCCACCACGGATGTCGATAATCGTGGCCGCATCGACAATGAACTTGATGAAGCGGATGACAATCTAGATGAAACCGAATTAGCAGGCGAGGGCATTGCCGACGACTAAGCGGGAGGAATTAGGAGATTGAGAGATTGGAGATTATTTGTTCTCAATCTCTTAATCCCTGCTTTATGCTCACCTTACTAATATTGACTAACCCTAGACTATGACATTTACAAAGTCCTTGTTACGACAAGCGCCGGGTCAACAACTGGCTTTCTTCCCCAGTGTCGACCCGGCTGCATTGGCTGAAACGCTGACCGCCTTTGCCAATGGTGAAGGCGGTCTTGTCGTGCTGGGGATCGACGCCGATGGTCACCTTGGTGATATCTTTGTGGCCGAAGAAGCGCAAGAAGCTTTGCAAGCCGCGTTACGGCTATGTCGTCCGCCTGTGCGCACCGAATGGGAACAGGAGCAGGTAGCCGGCGGCATTATTGTGCTCTTGCGCGTGGAGCGCAGCAGCAATGTGCATAGCCTGTGGGATGGGCGTGTCTTGGTGCGCAAAGGCTCAGAAAATCGCCCACTAGAAGGGACAGACTTTGATCTGTTGATGGCAAACCGACCCACGAGCGATTTCGAGGTGCAAGTGGTGGCGGGTGCCAGCCGTGACGATCTGGACGAAGATGTGATCGATGACTACGTCGAGCGTCGCCAGCAACGTAATCCCCGATCGAGTGTGATGCCCAAAGATAAACTTTTACAGCAGATCGGCGCCCTGACCGATGAGAAAGTGCCAACGGTCAGTGGCCTGCTGCTCTTTGGCAAAGAACCCCAACTGTTTTTACCGCAGAGTCGGGCAATTTTTGTGAAATTTGCCGATGTCCAACCGCGCGGCCCAGGCGGTGCCTTTGGTTATGGGCGGCGCGAAGAATTGATTGGCCCGTTGCCGCAAATTATCGATCGCGCCTGGCGCGTGATTTGGGAAGAGATGGGCAAGCAGGCGGTGGTGCGTGGGTTGCAACGGCAAGAAGAGACCGAATACCCGCAATCTGCCGTGCGTGAAGCGTTGGTCAACGCCGTCTCGCACCGCGATTACCGCTTAACCGGCAGCAGCATCGAAATTCGCATGTATACGGATCGGCTGGAGATCACCAGCCCGGGCGGTCTCCCCGCGCATATCACGCTGGACAATATTGTCGAAGAACATTACAGCCGCAACTCGCGCATTGTGAATGGCCTTTATCAGTGGGGCTATATTGAGGAGTTGGGGTTGGGCATTGACCGCATGATCGAAGACATGGTCAGCGCAGGCCATAAACCACCCAGATTTGAAGCAAAAGGCCATCGCTTTACCGTCGTGCTCTATAACAGCCGCGATGCGACGCGCACGGTGGCCACCTGGGAACAGAATATGAATGAACGCCAAATCAAGGCGATGGAATTCTTGCAACGCCAGGGCACGATTACCAACCGCGATTATCGCGACTTATGCCCACATGTCGGGCCAGAAACGTTACGGTTGGATCTGGCCGATCTGGTGGAAAAGGGCATCATCCTGAAAATTGGCGATAAACGAGGCACGCGTTATATCTTAAAGTAGCCTGACGTTACATTTTGAAGTAACGTGACGAGTTTAACGCAAAGTGGCAATTGCTCACAGACAAACGACCTCAGATCGCATAAACTGATCTGTCTTTGCGGCTGATGAAGACTTATCCCAATTGGGTTATTGGGGATAAGTAAGCGATTATCAGTTAATAATTTGGGATATTTGGGTTAATTTTGGGATATAAATGAATTTAGATGCTATTGCTTTGGGCGGCATATTGTCGCTTGTCATGGCAAGTGCTATACTCTCCTCCATTGTCAAGCTTTTGGATAGGATTAAATATGATGAGTGAAACAACCGATAAGACCAACGATCTTTATGCATTGCAGCCCGATCTGGCGCAAACACCGCCGGGATTGCCGGCTGTCGCAGAAGAGGTCGTGGTCGATGACGCCAACGAACCTTCGATGACCTGGATGCTACTGCGTGAACTGATCGAAACCGTCGTGCTTTCGTTGATCATCTTTTTGCTGATCCGCCAGGTTTTTCAAAACTATCGCATCGAAAGCCATTCGATGGAGCCCAATTTTTATGAAGGCCAGTTCATCCTGGTCAACAAACTCTCCTATAAAATTGGCACACCCGCCCGCGGCGAGGTGATGGTCTTTCACAACCCGAACAACACCAGTGAAGACTATATCAAGCGCGTGATTGCGCTGCCGGGTGATACGGTCGAAATTCGAGATGACAAAGTTTATATTAATAATCAGGTGTTGGATGAGCCTTTCCTCAAAAACGCCTACCGACCGGGCACCGTCTTTGGCCCCGAAATCATCCCAGCCAATCATATCTTTGTGATGGGCGATAATCGCGGCAACTCGCAAGACAGCCGTGTAATTGGGCCAATTGATGAAAACTTGCTCGTCGGTAAAGCTTGGCTACGCCTCTGGCCGCTACCCAAATTTGGGTTGATCACGCAATATCATTTGCAGCCAGGCGCGCCCACTTCAATGGCCCCGCTCCATTTCAGTTTTGCTACGCTTGCATTACAGTAAAGGTTAGCCTCTATGGATATACACACAGATATTGACGGTCTTATTCAACAGGCCATTGCTGACGCGCTTGCCACTGCGGCGGATGAACCTTCCCTAATCGAACCAGCAGACACCCGTCAATTAAGCACCGCCCAAGTGGCGGCGATGATTGACCATACACTGCTTAAACCGGATGCTGGTGAGGCGCAGATTCAGCAACTTTGCGCCGAAGCCGTCGAATTTGGCTTTGCCAGCGTCTGTATACACCCCACTTGGGTGGCCAATTGTGTACGAATATTGGCCGGCACATCAGTCAAAACTTGCACGGTGATTGGCTTTCCGCAGGGCGCAACATTGGCGACCGTCAAAGCGACAGAAGCCACCGAAGTGATCCAACTGGGCGCGCAAGAAGTAGACATGGTGATGAATGTGGGCCGCTTGAAGGATCGCGATTATCAGACTGTCTTTGCCGACATTGCCTGTGTCACACAGGTCGCGCATGGCGACGGTGCGCTGGCTAAGGTGATTATTGAAACCGCCCTGCTGACTGATGAAGAGAAAGTGGCCGCCTGTGTAATTGCGCAGCAGGCTGGGGCTGACTTTGTCAAGACTTCAACCGGTTTTAATGGTGGTGGAGCAACCGTGGCGGATATTAGGCTGATGCGCCGGGTGGTTGGTCCGGCGATGGGCGTGAAAGCATCGGGTGGAATTCGGACAGCCGCGGATGCGCGCCAAATGATCACTGCCGGGGCAACCCGAATCGGCAGCAGTGGTGGCGTGCGGATTGTACAGGAATGGGTGCAGGAATCGTCAACATCTACTCGTGCCGGTGACCCTAATGCAAGCACAGGAGACAGTTATTGATGGCGGAACGTGTGCGCGATTTCGCGCTCTTGATTGGCCATGTCTGGCGCTGCAGCACCTGTCGTGATGCCCTGCTCGAACGACCAGCAACTGTTTTGGTGGGTTACAAGCTTGATGATGGGCAGCGTGAAGCTGTTTTGAAACTAACGGAAGACTCGTTTCAGACCACGATGAAGTTGGTTGAACAGACCGGGCTCAGTGACCGTGAATTGAACGAAGCCATCGACCATCCGCGGGCGCGCCTACGTCATCTGAATGGCCTTAAGGCAGAGAATTGGATTACGGGCAACCGCTAAGCCAATCGTCGAAAAGGCGATAAGCAGAAGCGGAGAATCGGGATTTTTATCTTCGTTGCTTATCGCCTATTATTGTAACTACTAAGCGGCCCCACCCTAACCCTCCCGAGGGAGGGGATAATCACGGGGTGGATTTGCATCGAGGGGCAAAGAAAAATCTGCCTACGACCCTTCACGGTCCCCCTTGGGCGCGGGTGGGACTTGGTAGTTACCTATTATTTTTAATATTAGAACAGCTTGAAGTAAAGAGAATTTAATGAAACAGATCCTGCCCGGCCTTTGGGAAATTGACGAAATCGGTGACGCCGTCCACTGTTATCTCTGGGAGTGGCAACAAGGTCTCACCTTGATCGACACTGGCTTCCCTAAAGATGCGCGTACGATTCTAGATGCGATTGTCAAGCGGGGCTATGCGCTGCACAATGTGCGCCGTGTGATCATTACCCATTCTGACCTGGATCATACGGGCGGGCTGGCCCAAATCAAGAAAGCAACCGGGGCGCGCGTCGCTTGTCATACGGTGGAAAAGATATTATTAGAGCATCCAGAGCAGCGGCATCCCGCACTCTGGTTTTTGCGACCGCTCGTTGCCCTCGCTCGTCTGTGGCCTGCTTATCGTCAGGCGCCGGTGACGCCGGACGAATTGATGGTGGACGGTCAGGAGCTAGCGGAAGGTTTTACGGTGGTCCACACACCGGGGCATACGCCAGGGCATATTTCGCTGCTGCACAAGGAAAAGCGTTTTCTGATCGCAGGCGACGCGTTGTCGAACCGCAATGGCAAATTACAGCTACCCGTCCGCGCCTTCACGCCTGATGAAAAAAATGCCCAGCGCAGTATTTGGAAGCTGGCGAAAAAATATGGGGATGACTTTGAGGTCATGGTCTTTGGGCACGGGCCGCCCATTACACAAAATGCCAGCAAGCGGGTGAAGGGGCTTGTCAGCCAAATTTTTTCGTCTGATGTCTAAGTTGATGGATCAGTACGGGTGCAAACTCTGGCGCTAGGGATATGAGTAAATTAACTTGAAACGTGTTATTTTCCTCTTTCTCGATGGTGTTGGTCTGGGTTCGGACGACCCGGCGGTAAATCCGCTGGTGGTCGATGACTATCCTACGCTTAAGCGTTTACTTGATGGTCATAAACCTACCCGCGCAACCGGTCGCCTCTCTACCCTTCAGGCCGAATTAATCCCTACCGATGCAAACCTGGGTATCCCCGGTCGCCCGCAAAGCGCGACGGGCCAAGCCGCGCTGCTTACTGGCATCAACGCGCCGCAGCGCTTGGGCGAACATTATGGCCCGCACCCGGATGCGCGTGTGCGCGCCGTTTTGGACGAGGGTAGCATCTTCCGCCGCTTGCGCGCCGCAGGTTTAGCCGGCTATTTCTGCAACGCTTATCCGCAAGGTTATTTTGATGCCGTTAATCGCGGCAAACGCTTATTAAGCGCCGTACCTTACGCCGCAACCGTTGGCGGACAGGTATTGTTGAACAAGTCTGATCTGTATGCAGGCCACGCCCTGGCCGCGGATTTTACCAATGTCGGCTGGCGTGACCATCTCGGTTACGCCGATGTCCCGGTTTACTCCCCAGCAGAGGCAGGCAGCGTCCTCTGGCAGATTGCGCAAGCCTACACTTTTGTCTTTTTTGAACATTGGGTGACGGATGTGTTAGGCCATCAACAAGATCTGGCCGGCGCCGTTGCCAACCTTCAGAGTTTTGACGGATTTTTGGGTGGCCTACTGGCCGCTGCCGATCTGGAAAATACGCTGATCATTGTGACCAGCGATCATGGCAACATAGAGGATTGCAGCCACGGTAAACATACAGACAATCCCGTGTTGACCTTGTTGCTGGGGGCACAGCGCCAACACTATGCCCCGCAAATTCAGGCATTAACGGATTTTGTCCCGGCGATTGAAGATTTTCTAGGGATCAAGTCTGTATAGCCATTTCCTGCCCGGTGCAACACGCAAAATTACCCCAACAAAGGCGATACGGAATAGAGTATCTCGATCGATCGGCGACTTTGCTTCCTCCACAGTTGTGAGCAGGTTTAGATCGCAAGTTCGATTGCCGGTTACTTCGCGATCTCCCAGATATGACCGCCGGGATCGATGAAGCTGGTGGTTCGCACACCCCAAGGCCGATCGATCGGGCCGTTTAGTAACGCCACACCGCGTGTAACTAGCTCTGCACACGTTGCATCCACGTCATCCACATCGATGGTGAGACAAAGCGCGATCCAGCCTCGCGACTTGCCACTTTTGCCGGCTCGATCAGTTCTGGCGCCGCTGTGGTCTTCAGCAGATTGACATTTTTTATGGTTTTTTATCCGATGCCGCAAGCTGCCACCCAACGCCACAACTCGCACGAGCAGCCGATCACACAATACGACGGCCAATGATCCCGGTTCACTGTGGGATACGATCTAACTGGTACGAGCATTTTGCCATAGTCCAACGCTAAGCTCACTGGCTGGCGACGAAAGCACCACAACAAACTAATTTATGAGCGAACTTCGAGTCGCACAGTCAAGGTGTCACCTTCCGCAAGATTTTCTGCTTTTCGGATATTTGCTTTGACGGGCACAAGGTAGCGGCCATCTTTGGGAAACAAAGAGGTCTGCCACTCGGTTTTGCCGATCTGAACAGTGGCCGGGATCATGCCCCAACCATATGTCACGAACTTTAAGATGACTTTTAGGTCGTCGCACTGCTGCGCCGGAACGGTAACGAAGTACCACGGGGCGGGGCCACGCCAATACCAAATTTTGCCGTTGAATTCGATGTTCATAGCTACCGTATCTTGAAATATCGAAACTCTAATGAAGTGTACGCTGCTTGGAAAATTGTGTAATGCCGCGTGGAAAGTCGACCGGCTTGGCGTTCAGCGGCGGCGCACGCATAGATCGGGAACGTATTCGAGATAATGCCATGTCCCAAAATCGCACCGATCTTGTCGGCGCAACGCCTTGTTTGGCCGCCTGAAAGCCTACACATCCTCATTGGCGCCAACCGTGAACGTTGTCATCAAACGCTTGAATTCGTTTCCTTTGAAGCGCCTATGCGTCCGCGCAGCAGCGGCTCGCGAATCGCCTTTACATCCAGCTTGCTCGCGCCGAGAAACGTAACGAAGCGCGCAAACCCAGCAGCCAATGCCTCTGCAAATGCCTCATCTTTGCCGAGGGCCTCATCCTCCAACCACAAGCCCAGGACGACGAACGTATTGGTCGTCCGGTCGAGTTTGCTGTCGAAGCGGGCGACGAGCTGGTCGCCCCACAAAATCGGCAACGTGTAGTAGCCGAACTTGCGCTGGTGCTCAGGCTTATATACTTCCCACACGTAGTCGAAGCCAAACACGACTTTGGCGCGCCCGCGCGCGCTGACGTGATCGAGCGGTGCGAGGAAAACGACCTCTTCCGTCGTGGTCGTCGCCAACGGCGTCCATGCCTGCGGCACATGCCCTGCGCTCAACGCTTGCAGCACCTCGGCGTCGCTCCCGAGCGCATAGTGCATCGCCTTCCAGCCTTCAACCTGCATCTCGATGATCTCGCCGTCAGCCAACATCGCCGCGCTTAGCTGCTTTGCATGATCAAATGGTAGACCGCGGTGAAACGAATCTTGCACACGGTTCAGCCGCGCCAGGCCAGAGAAGCTGATCTCCTTTTGGATCAAGAAGCGGTCAGCCGCCTCCTCGTCACTTTCGCCAATGAGATGCGCCGGCGCAACCGTTTCCGTGAGGGCGTACACGCGCTCGAAGCGTTCGCGGTGGTGCGTCATCACTTCACCGGTGAGCCACAAATAATACAACGCGAGCGCGCTGTCCTTGCGACCACGATAACTTTGCGTGCGCGTCCGCGTCGCCATCGCAAAGTCGCGGTTGCTCACGGTGCCGCGCTCGTGCAGGATGGCCCGCATTTCGACGATGGCATCGGCGTGGTCATGGGCTATGCTGCGAATGCGCGCGTTGCTCTCGCGCTCGCGGCGCATCACCACGCGCCAGTGCGGCAGCTCGTCCATCGGTCGGACGGCCAGCCAGCCACCCCAGTCAAAGAACTTGCGCTGCTGATAGGTCACCTCTTCCCACAGGCCGGGCGTGTAGTCAAGGACGCGGCTGTGCAGCTTGATGTCATGGCTGCGCGCAATGATTTGCAGCGGGTCGAGTTGCAAGTATTCCATCGCCCGCATGGCCTGCTCGGTGCCCGCGCTGCCACGCCAGCGCCGCCCAGGCCACAAACCCTGTTTGCCGAGAATGAAACGCCGGGCTACGTCGATGTTGATGGTTAGCATGATGGCCCTACCTTTGTATTGTGTTTACGATGCGTTCAAGCTGTTTCCGGTGCGACCGTTCATGGCGTGCCAGCCATTGCGCATAGAACAGCACGGTCCGCTCGAGGACGTTGCCCGCCCCCGTCACGGTTGCCGCCCGTGACCAGTCTTCGGGTGCGAGCACTTCTAATAGCGCCAATAGAGCGGTACGTTGCGTCGTAAAGGCGTGTAACGCGGGCTGAAATTCCTGTTCGAGGTAGTCCGTGCTATTGATCCAAGTTGTCGGGTTGACAGCTCGAATGGTCGGCGTGTCTTGCGCGATGATTACCTCGATGCAATTGCCCCAAACGTCAGCACACGCGCGCAGATGGGCAAGCAGTTGATTGGCGGACCACCCACCGTCACCAAGGGTGGCATGCAATTGCGTGGGTGCCAGACCGGCGGTGAGCGCGCTGATGCGCAGCGGTGTTTCCGTAAGGATGGTCAGACTCTGTTCAATGGTGAGTGATCTGCTGGGCACGTTACACCTAATTTCATTACATTTACGCTCGTATCCGCCCGTTGGCGAAGGCATAGGCCCAAGGTGTGATGTCGAGCGGCTCGTGGCCGAGCGCGCCGAGGATGGTGCAGATCTGCGCGCGGTGCTCGTTACCGTGGTACAACACCACGGCGATGACGATCCCAGCCGGGATGGGGTGCGTACCTTCATCCGGCGGCAGCGGGCACTCACTGTCCACATCGCTGGCGAGGAAGACTTCCCAATCGGTCGCCAGTCGGACCGCCTGCGCCAGCAACACGTCGAGCCCGGTCGTCTCTCCCAACTGCCATGGATTGGTTGGTTCCCGGCCGAGGAGGCGATCGAGAAAGTCGATCTCGCAGTAGATTAAGTGTCGCAGCGTCGCCATGATCGTGCCGTAGGTGCCAGGCACGGTGGCATTTAGGGTTTGCTCGTCGAGCCCCTGACAGAATTCCAGGACCTGAGCAGTTGCCCAGGCGTTGTGTCGGATAGGATCGTGCAGTGCGTGAGTCATTTCCATCTCCCAACTGAGGCGCAGCCTGCGCCGCTCGTTATGTCTAAATACGCAGTATGATTACTGATCTTATTGGGTCATGATCGCTTTTTGTGATCAAGCATCATTGTAAAGGCTAACCAGGTCAGGATCGATCCTGACTTCAAAATAGGTGGCACAATGCTGATTGTAACCCCAGTTTTTCTCTCTATGTCAACCGTTACAAGTTGTCATAGATGTAGAAGATGTAATCTTGAGCGGTTGTCTTGACGCCCAGATCGTTGAGCAATCTGAGCAGTTGGGCGCGATGGTCGGTGCCATGATTGACCACATGGAGCAGCACTTGCCACACAATGAGATCTTTGTCTTCTTCCGGGTCTTTTATCGGCTTATCGAACAACATATCATCCCGCAATTCTGCAAGATAATCGCGCATGCTTTGCTCAATGCCGTCCCAGTGCGCCCGAATGCTTTCTTTGTCGAGAAAGTCGACGGGATTGCGCAGTTCTGAGCTTGCGCGGCCGCACAACTCACTGAACCAGATATCGTCTGCGCTGATGAGATGAACGATTTGATCGCGCACCGACCCATGCGAATAGTCCATAGCTTGCGTGAACTGCTCCTGAGATAGTGGCATAACATACCTATCCCATAGCGTGCGATTTTCAGTGAAGTGGTAGCCGTAGAAATGGCGAAAGGCATCTGCATTCATGTCGTAACTTAAGTTTGTTATATTGTTGATGACATCAATACCTTCGCCAAATTAGATTACGTAGGTTGCCTTGTTGATCAGGGTATATACCCCGAATGGGGTATATACCAAAATAGCCTGTGCGCATTAAAACCCCTTCTGGGATTTCCATACCGAATTTT
>JBBQBY010000051.1:0-21865 GCA_038318235.1 Caldilineales bacterium | reverse complement strand
TAGCAAAACAGCGCCAGATCGGTCTTGTAGGTGCGGTTTTTAACCGCACGAGGCTGGATTGACCAGGATTGTGCGGTTAAAAACCGCACCTACAAATGCACAAAATTAAATCGGAATAAGGTCTAATCATCCATTGCATCTAACTCGAAAGAAAGTGTAAACCATGAACGTAACCCGTGAGCAATTGATTGATCTTTTGAACGAAGATCTCGCGCGCGAATATCAAGCGATTATTGCCTATGTGATTTATTCGCAGGCGATCAAAGGCGCGATGTACATGAACATCGCCAAGGAACTTGAAACGCATGCCCAGGAAGAGTTGCAACATGCAATCACGATCGCCAAGCAGATCGATTATTTGGGTGGTATGCCGACAAATGTTGCCAAAACCGTGAAGACCTCTGAAGAGGCCACCGCGATGCTGCGTTTTGATCTCGATAACGAGAATGAAACCGTGCGTAATTACCGCGAACGCGTGCGCCAATGTGAAGCCCTCGGTGAGTATGCAATGGCCGAGCATATCCGCGAGATCCTCATGCAGGAGCAGGAACATCAGATCGACTTGGCCACCGCGCTCGGCGAAGATGTGCCTGATATGTCGAAAACTGCGGATAAAGCGCCTAAATAAGGCATCAAACAAATTTTATTTGTTGGCCGAAAGGCCTGACGCCGCACCACTTTTTAGCCTTACACGATTCTGCCTGTGGCATCGGTTTGCGGTTTAGTTCGCAGCCCAATCCGCCCATATCACGGATGCCCATAGCTATGGGCATCCGTAGAAAAACACCCCACATAAAACTATTCCCTCGCTAAATGGTCAGCTAGTTCATTATTCTTTTGTATCTAATTTCTATCCCACAAAGTTTGGTGTATAATTCGAATGCGCCACGCGCTGCCATAAAATTGAATTTTATGGCAGCGTTGCGGTGAGCTAGAGCTTTTGGCGTTATAGTCCGGCACAACTCATTTTTCAAACAAGGAGAAACTGACATGGGTGATAAGGGCGGTAAGGATAAAGGCGGTAAGGAACAGAAGAAAAAGCCTAAGCTTAATCTTAAGGAGAAACGTAAAGCGAAAAAAGAGAAGGAGAATAGTAAATAAATACCCAGTGCTGCCCGGTGTCTTTGAGGGCCACAGCCATAAGCAGCAAAGATCCGCTTCCGCATTTTCGCACACTACAAAGGCCAGCAAAAGTTGCCGTCGTTGCAATAAAAGCCAAGCCTTTCTTGTCATGCAGTTGGAGCCGGTTTTTTGCGGCTTATGGCCGGCCCTTGTCCATTAGAGACCTACCGGGCATCGCTGAAGTTTAACTGGTTTTGGGCTCGATTATGCCGCTCCATGCTGAGGTCGCATCTGTTTTGGCACATCGTTATCTTGAATCGTAATTTCCTGCAAATTTATCCTCGTTGCGTCAACCCGGTTTTCCCGCTTTCAAAAATGTGCGCGCTAGCGAAAAGTATTGTCATTGCTTGCTGTTCGCCGATCTAAGCGTTGATTACAATCCTGACTGACCATGAATTTTTAGGGTGATGGCCGCCGCCATTATTGGGATCCATTATTGGGATCCATTATTGAGATTTATGAGGTGTACGTTGACCCTAGAGCCATCGCTACAATTCATGGTATAATCTTCGCAAGCGGCAACCAAAATTTGAATTAATAAATAGTTGCCCCCCAAAAATAGGCCACGATTCCAGGGTAGCGGTAGGGCAGGAGATCATGATCGGTTGTCTGTGGATCTGCTCGCTGTTTACCGTGCCATCTGCGCCGCCTATATCATGACAATATGAGGAGACAATGATGTCATTTACGATCCATTCAACTGTGCGGCAAGTGCTCGCCAATCCAACGGCTCGGGAGATCCTTGAGCGCCATGTTCCCGGTGCAACCACCCATCCCCAACTCGATCTGGCCATGGACCTATCCTTACGCGAAGTCTCGATGTATCCTGAGTCTGGCGTAGACCGAGAAAAACTTCAAGCCCTGTTAGCTGAGCTGGCAAAAATTCCTAACAATTAAACTTATAAATCCGTTTTTAGCAGAAGAGGAGTGATTCGCATGAGCAAGGCTTCGCAGACAATCACCGTGGGTGTGATCGGCGCGGGCGGGATGGGTGGCCGGCATGCCCGCAATTTGCATGCAAAGATTGTGGGGGCCAACGTAGTGGCGATTATGGATGCCGATGGCGCACGGGCGCAGCAAGCGGCTGCCGATTGTGGTGATGCGCAGGTTTTTACGGACGCCCATCAATTAATTCAAGCGCCTACGGTGGATGCTGTGCTCATTGCTTCGCCCGATAGGACACACGCTGGCTTTGTGTTGGAATGTCTGCGCCAACAGAAGCCGGTGTTATGTGAAAAACCATTGGCCGTGACCGCGGCTGACGCGCAACAAATTATGGACGCTGAACTTAAACTAGGGCGCAAATTCGTCCAGGTTGGTTTTATGCGCCATTACGATCCGCAGCATGTCGGCGTCAAGCATGCCATCGAAGCAGGCAAAATTGGCCGTCCGATTTTGTTCAAAGGCTGGCACCGCAACATCGCCCCCGATCCCAATAGCACCAGTGCTGAAATTGTCACTGGTTCCACAATTCACGATTTAGATTCGGCGCGCTGGTTATTAGGGCAAGAGATTGAGGAAGTTTATGTGCGTGGCGCCAATACCGACGCAGCCCTGGGCAAAGATGTATGGGATTTACAGGTGGTCCAGTTGACGATGAGCGGTGGCTGTCTGGCGACAATCGAAGTTTATGTCAGCGCCCAGTATGGGTATGAAGTCGGTGTAGAAGTGGTTGGTACACAAGGTACTGCGCAGACTGGCTTCACTGCGCCAGCCCTGATTCGCAATCAGCTTGCCCTAACGCAGATGATTGAAGAGGATTGGCTTCAGCGTTTTGATCTCGCCTATATTACCGAGTTGCAGAGTTGGATCAATAGCATCAAACACGGCGGACAACCAACTGGGCCGAATACCTGGGATGGTTATACCTCCTTGCTGGCCGCCGAAGCGTGTATCGAATCAATTCGCACCGGCCAACCCCAACCAGTGAAAGCGCAGGCCCGGCCCGCTTTTTATTAACGCGTGTTACGCAGGAATGACAAAAAAGCAGTTACACAGAGGAATACGCTTCTACTGAAGCGGCGCTGCCACAGAGCGCACAGAGAAAAAAATAACAGAGCAAGTTTACTTTTCCTCTGCGTGCTCTGTGACTCCTCTGCGTGCTCTGTGACTCCTCTGTGTACTCTGTGACTCCTCTGTGTACTCTGTGCAACCGCTGTAGCCGCGTCTATAAATTTACGGCGCCCAATCCAACATCTGTTCTGCCACATAATTATACTCAAACGTCAGGTTGATCGGCAGCGGGTGCTGATTGCTGCCATCGGCATTCATCACCCAGACTCCCCATGCACCCGCTTCGTTGGTGGGTGTGCGATTGCTCAGGAAGACGATATGTTGGCCGTCTGGACTCCAGGCGGCGGAGACGTTGCTGGGCTGCGAATCTACCAGTGCGGTAGCCGGGCGTGTGAATGCGGCAAAGCCCGATCCATCGGGATTGACCCCATAAAGATCCCAGCGACTGGCGTCGCGCCGTTGGAAGACGATGCGCCCACCGCCTGGTTGCCAATCTGGATCCATATAATATTTCTTGAATTCGTCAAACGCTATTTTGCGATTGGCGTCTTGCGCTTTGTCAGTTGTCGCCTGAATGCCGGCGGCAGAACTGTATACAATGCCCGCGCTATTCCAGTCTGGTGCGCTGACTGTGTCTAACGCCGCGATATCGCGATAATTGCCGCCATTCACGTCGATGCGGGCAATTTGGGGGCGATATTCTTTAATTAAATCGTACGTGATCAGGCCAGGGGCATCGGGCTCACAGTGATAACGGCCATAATCTTCACTCTGATCGCGACATTCCCAAAAGCTATCGGTGCGCACAAAGACAATCCACTGACCATCTGGGCTCCACTTAGGCGAAAAGAGCCCTTGGCGGCCACTGAAGATTTTGTGCTCATTCGTGCCGTCACTATTGATGATATAGACGCCATTTTCGCTGCTGATGCGCGTAAAGACAATCTTGCTGCCGTCTGGGCTGAGTGCTGGATCAAAGCCACCCGTAAGCAGCCGGAGATTGCCGGTGCTTAGATCGTATAAGTAGATCGAACCACCCCAACGCTCTTGGATCACCAGTTTGCCACTCAAACCGGTTGGACCTGTGCTCTGTGCCACTGGTTGTGCTGGTGTTGTGTTGGTGTCGGTCTTGGCTGCATCGATCACGCTGGTTGCAACGGGTAAGTCTGTCAACGCGGCACTTGCCACCACTAAACGCGCGGCGACCCAACCAAAGCCATAGGCGGTGGCCTGGGTCTGAATTTGCACCCAATCAGCGGCTTCATTACGCCCAAGCACAACCAGGATTTCCCCCGGCTGGGCTCGCCCAACGACCGGATAATTGGTGCCTGGACCGCCGCGCACATTGAGGGCTGTGCCGGTCGTGGCAACCTGGACGGTCCGCCCAGTGGTTGCCACGACCGGGATGGATGGTGGCGTGGCTGGTATAGTCGCCGTCTGAGCCTTAGCAACGGTTGTCGCAACCGGGGCTTTTATCGGCGCTATCGTTGTTGCGGTTGGCGCAACGGTTGGTGCGGCAGTCGGTGTGACTGGGGCAATGCTAATCGATTGCGCTGGCAGACCAGCCACATTGGCAGCGATCAATGTGTTGGTGGCCGCCCAGCCGGTCGCGCCATCATCGGTTTGCACATAGAGCCATTGCGAATCGGTCGAGCGGCTGGTGACGACAAGGTTGGCGCCAGGGTTCAGGGTTTGGATAGCGGCGCCATCCTTGCTCCAAATGGTTGTGCCGCCTGCCCCAGTAACGGCGTTAATCACAACGGCTGTGGGCGTTGCTGGGTTGCTCGTGGCGGCGAAGCTTGGCTGCACGGGTATGACCAATATGGCGATGAGCCCGGCCATGACAAGCACAAGCGCGAAATTTAATTGGTGTGCAGCGGGTGTAGCAACCCGCTTATAATTTTTTTTGTTCTGATTCATTGCTAGGGTTTCGTTTGCCTTACGTCAATGTGAATCGATGGTTATGCATGGGTTGGATAAGCGCTCTGTGACGCGCCTATCCAACCTTATACTCAGCTTGCCAGCGGAACCTAGCTTATTTACGGGCCAAGTTTGCTGCAAAGGTGGCCGAGGCGGTCATACCAGGGATAACGGCGGACATATCCGAGTCTGTAAAGCGTAACGTTACCGGGAAGCCGACAAAACTCTGCGTCGAACTACTTACCGGGGCAATCTTCTCGACAACGCCTTTGAAATTCTTGCCTGGCAGGGCATAGATTGAGATTTCTGCCGCCTGACCGACCTTGATCTGGTTGATGTCCTTTTGCTCAACATTAACGACCAGCTTAATCTTGCTGGTATCGGCCATGACAACAGCTACATCACCGCTGCTCGAAACTTGGCCTGGTTCCACATTAACCGCCAGGATGGTGCCAGTCAACGGCGCCTTCAACTGGGCGTTATTCAAATCCTTGCGGGCTTGCTCCAGATCGATGAGCGTTGACTCGACGCCAATTTCTGAAGTGCGTAAATCGGCTTTGGTTGGTCCTTGCTTGGTCTTAACCAACGTGGCTTCGGCTACGGCCACATTAGCTTTGGCTTCACCAACATCGCCAGCTGTAGGCTTGTCTTTTAGCAGTTGCAACGCATTCTGAGCCGAATAGGCTGCGCTTAACGCCGATTGTAAATCAGCCGTTGTGGCAGGCTTGATCAGATCATCATAGGCGGCTTGGGCTGCTTCATAATCGATGGTAGCTTTTTGGAGGGTGGCGCCTTCCGAAGAAGTGCCCGCATCAGGTTGCCATGAGATTTTGTCATAGGCCCGTTGCGCTTCTTGCAAAGTGAGTTGCGCCTGTTTTAAGGCCGCCTGGGCCTGGATTTTCTTGCTGGCGGTTGGACCGGCCTTCAAATCGTTATACGCTGCCCAAGCTGCCGCTGAACTGCTTTCGGCGGCCTTGAGTTCATCATCTGTGGGGCCTTGCATGGTCTTCGTCAACTTTTCACTCGCCTGCATCAGCTGCGCTTCGGCCAGCGCAATGTCACTCGGATCCACTCCTTTAGAGAGCTCTTCAAAGGCCAGGCGCGCCGTTTCCAAGTTCATTTCGGCTTTCTTGACCGCAGCTTCGAGGTCGGTCGTATCCAATGCCACGAGCAGATCGCCTTCGGTTACCTCATCGCCAACTTCAACATTGACCGCGCTGACTTTACCGCTTACATCCAATACAACCTGATATTTGGTCGTCAAATCGATGGTGCCAACCGCGCCGATCGGCCTCGTCGACACTGGAACCACATTCGTGATTGGCGCTGTGACCGAGTTTGTTTGGGCTGCTGTGACGTCATCGGTTTGGGTAATTTCATCGGTTTGGGTAGCGGAATCGGTTTGGGTAGCGGAATCGGTTTGAGTAATGGCGTCAGTTTGAGTAATGGCGTCGGTTTGAGTAATGGCGTCAGTTTGAGTAACGTCATCAGTTTGAGTAACGTCATCGGTTTGAGTAACAGAATCAGTCTGCTTAATCGAACCTGCCTGAGTGCTTGCTGCGCTGGGGCGATTTGTCATTACCTGCGCGCTTGCCGCAGCATTGCTCGCTAGATTTGCCACGCTCATGTCTGAGCGCGCAAAGACAGTCGCACACAGCCCGACAAACGCAAATGCGATAAAGAGCACACTCCAACCAATTTTACGAATCATGGATTCCTCCTGAGGTTAATCTTCGTTTTGTCGCTTTTGGGTATTCTTTTTTGGAATGAAACGGGGAGGCCAGCCTTTAACAAGGCGGCAATTCGGGAAAGAAATGCGCCATTAGTCCTTATCCGCCTTGCCTCAAACTAACAATTGCTACCATGTTATCACTATTTGGGTAAGTACTGCAAACGACCAAAACGTAACGGGTGAATCTTTGTGTTGCAAAATGTTTGCTCGCCGGTTGAAATTGTGGACTGTGAGCGAATTGTGTGACCGATCGTATATAGATTTTTTAACCAAACTCTGTAGGGGCACTGCTTGCCCATCTGGGTGTGACAACACCGATATGTTACCTAATCTAGATATGTCTTCTGTTACTAGATACATAGATTTTTTCCTTGTCTGCGGCTAAACTAGGGCTCAGGTAACAAATTACTTTGGTTGCGCTTAAAATCGGAGGTTGATATGTCTGTATTTATGTTGATGGTAATCGCCATTGGTTTTTACAGCATTACGCGCAATGTAGAACACGCCAAGAAAGCGGCTGCGGTGCCTGTGATAGTAAATAGACCGGTTGTGACTAAGCAGAAAGTGTTGCAGAGCTAGCAATAAAGTATTTTTACCGCTCATGGTTTATGGCCTGAGACTCGCTATGTACAGGGTAAAAATAAGGGGGAGATGGAGCCATCCCCCCCCTTATTTTTGGATTGGCTGTCAGGGTGTATAGACTAACCGGCGTTATTTCCTCTTTCAATATTTTATACAGGACTTACGCACTGGGATCGCCGCCATCGCTGGCGTTCCCAGTGCGTAAGTCCTAGGCCAGAAGAAGCGACACCATTCAATGGCGTCGCTTCTTCTAGCTTAGATCACTATATAGTCAGCTAAAATTTAGGCTGGTTGTTGCTGATTTTCGATGTAGCGTTTGAAATTACGCAGATCTTCCATCAATTTGCCTTCTGGATTGCTAAAGAGTTCTGCAATGATTTCACCGGCCAGGCCAGCAGGTGGCACATATTTGAGCATTACGGTTACTTCCACTTGATTATCGGGCAATTCATTAAAGGTCACCTGACCGCTGGTCTTGATATCCCCAGTAATACTGCTCCAGGCGATGCGTTTGTTTTCGTCTAACCGCGTCGTCTCCGCGTCCCACTCGATCTTGGTATTGAGCGGCCCTTCCATCACCCAGTGGCTAGTGCGATCGCCCGTTTTATCGACCTGTTTAATGTGGTGCATAAAGTTCGGAAAATTCTCAACATTAGCCCAAGTCTGATAGACTTGTTCAATCGGCGCTTTGACAAGGATATTTTTGGTGTTTGTTGCTTCGCCAGCGTTAAGAATTGCGTTCAATGCCCCCACCCCACTTGGCGAATTAGCCGGGGTTTGGTTGGTTTTTACCCCAATCCGCCCAGCCAGCGGCCAGCGACCAGTCACGGCATAATAGACCAGACCAAGCCCTGCGCCGGCCACCGTTAGGCTACCTAATGAGCGGCTAAGCCCGTAAATCGCAAGATAAACACCACCCAAGAATGCAAACCACTGTTTGACATTACCCAGGTTAAACAACGGTGATGCCGCATAGGCCCCATTATTATAACCGCCATAGGGGATATAATTAGTAAACTGTGAATTATTTACACCTGAGTGTCGAGCTTGCTCTGACGTTAATTCCGATTGCGTTTGCATGGTCTGTCTCCTGGCTTCTCTAGTTGCTTGCCCAGTTCCATTTTTATTTTGGAGGTTAAATCCATCGTTCTGTGGTAATGTCGCCCTATCTGATTGATCAAAGGCACCCGTTGACCCGAAGCTCGAATCATCTTCGGGCATCAACCCAGTTTCGTTTTGTGGCAAATTCGCCGTTTCCGCCGGTTGCTCGCTCAACGTCACAAGATCAGCTTCTGGATTTTCCTGTGCATGCGTATTGTTCTGATAATTTGATTTTTTTGCCATATCTTGCTTTCCTCCGTTGCTGGGTTTGAATGTAAACTTAGGGTACACAGCTTTCTAGCCCATTTCTATAGGCAGAGATATAGAATAAGGATACAGATTTAGGTAGATTATCATTGCTTGGCAGTTAGCTGACGCCTATAGCGTGGGCCCAGGCTACCAGACAAGACAAATAATTCCTCCGAGAAGATAATTATCGCTTTTATCCTGCGCATCTTGAAGAAAGGAATGTGCTTTGTCAGTTCTTGGTTCAACCAAACTTGCGGTTTCTGCTATCGGTCTAGGCTTGGCAGCGCTTGGCCGGCCTGGCTACATCAATTTGGGCCATGCGCACGATCTGGCCTCCAGCCATTATGATATAGCCGCGATGGAGCGTCAGGCCTGGTCTGTATTGGATGCGGCCTGGCTAGCAGACGTCCGCTATTTTGATGTGGCGCGCTCCTATGGGCGAGCAGAAGAGTTTCTCGGTTCATGGCTGCGGGCGCGCCAGATTGCCCCCGATCGCCTTACCGTTGGGTCGAAATGGGGCTATACCTACACGGCTAATTGGCAGGTGCAGGCCGAACGCCACGAAGTGAAGGATCATTCGTTGCCTGTGTTGCAACGTCAATTTCAGGAAAGCCAGGTCGCGTTAGCCACAAATTTTGCGCCGCAGCCTTCCGCTTATCTTCAACTCTATCAAGTTCATTCTGCCACGTTGGAGAGCGGAATTCTGGAAAATCGGGCGGTACTTGGTGAATTGTCGCGTCTGAAAAGCCGGGGTATTGCTATCGGCCTATCGCTTAGTGGTGTCAATCAGACTACCGTTCTACGCCAAGCGCTGGCTGTTCGCGTGGATGGTGTGCGTGTTTTTGATTGTGTGCAGGCTACCTGGAATTTATTGGAAACGTCGGCCGCGGTGGCTTTGCAACAAGCCCATGCCGCTGGGGTCGGGATCATCATTAAAGAGACGCTGGCCAATGGCCGTTTGACCCTCCGTAATCACCAGCCGGCTTTTGCAGAAAAATTGACTTTGCTCAAGCAACAGGCCGCGCGTTTGCAGACAACGGTGGATGCGTTGGCGCTGGCCGCCGTGCTGGCGCAACCCTGGGCAGATGTTGCCCTGAGCGGCGCAACAACCGTGGACCAACTTCAGGCAAATCTGGCCGCGCGCCAGGTTGCCTGGGATGAGGAAGCGTCCCTAACTTTAGCCGCATTGCGTGAACCTCCAGACGTCTATTGGGGTACGCGCAGTCGACAAGCTTGGAATTGAAGAACAATTGTGCTATTCTGGCGGTTAGAAAATGCTCCTTTCAGTTGACGTCCGCGGTCAAATTTCAAACCAAATCGAACCAAGCTCATGGAGATTGAAAAGAGTGGCTCTATCGAATGATGGCCGCTAGACAAAACAAAAATGAGGACTTGATCCAATGATTGCTTGCGTACGGGGCGCACGCATAACGCTTGGGCTGACTTGGCAGTGGAAAACGATCATCAACAAAAAAGTCCCTGGTAAGCAATTGCTTACCAGGGACTTTGGGTGACTAAATTCCTGTTTTAACGGAGGCGAATCTTTTGGCCAAGTTGCAAAAGTGTATCCTCACCCATATTATTCATGCTGAGGATATCGTTCCAATCCAAGTGATAATGGACTGCGACGCTGATAATGGTGTCGCCTTCTTGCAACTCATAATATTCAGGCACATCTTCTGTGTCTGCTTTGGCCTGGGGGGCTTCGTCCTTGGCTGCCGTTTGATTGCCGCTGGTTGCCTTATCCCCTGTATCTGGCAAGGTGGCGGCTTGGATTTCGCCTGGAATGCGTAATTCCTGCCCAATCGCCAGTGTACTGTTATCGTCTAAATTGTTCGCCGCCGCTAACTCTTCCCAGGTGATATCATAAATCGCGGCAATATCCACCAGCGTGTTCCCAGGTTGCACGGTGTACAAGCGGGTAAAGCCATTGCTGGTTTGATTATCGTTTGAAGCTTCTGGTTTTGTATTGCTGTCGGTTGATGCTGCATCAACCGTGTCTTCTGCTTTTGCTTGCTCATCACTCGGCGCGTCAACCGGCCCACCCACGGATTCGACACCAGGCAGATGGAGCGTTTGGCCGATTTGCAGGAGCGTGTCTTCATTAAGCTTGTTGCTTTCGGCAATCACGACCCAGTCCAACCCGTAGCGATAAGCAATCGCCAGCAACGTGTCACCCGGTTGGATCGTGTAATCAATGCCGCCGCTTGGTACAGATAGCGGTTCGGCGGTTACATTGCCATTATCGACTGGACCAACATCGGCGGGCATTTCGCCGTTGCTACCCGCAGTAAAATCTGTGACAAAAATCGTGCCACCATTGGGATCCGCCCCGACCCCAACCCCAAGGTCACGCCAGTTCGGATTCAAAATATTGACTCGGTGAATCCAATCATTCATCCACCAGTTCAACGCACCATCTGGGCTGCTTGACGTTACCCAGTTTTCGCTGACCCAACCACCAGAATTATAGCCAACACGGTCAACCCGTTGCCGCGCATAACTGCCGTCGCTGCCTGTATGGCCATAAAAATGGTTGGCAATCATATCGTTGACATGGTCTTGGGCAGCTTGATCAAGCAGAGGATGGATGTTTAGAGCGGGTAGGCCATTGTTCGCTCGCTGCTGATTAATTCCTTGCGCAATTGCCTGGGCGTCTGGTGAAAGCTGACCAGCATCCTGGGCGAAAATTGACGTGGCTGGAAAAACGACGCCATACAAGCCGACCAGGGCAAGAATTAATGATAATAGATTATAAGGAGAGTAAGTTTTCGTGGCGCGGTTCATGCGGGCAATCTTAGCAGAAGAGTCGCCGAACGCAAAACCGATATTTGCCAAATTGCTACAAAAACAGCAGGTTAGCCTCCATTTTGCCCTGAATTTCCCGGCGATGTTGGATATTTTTCAGACGCTTTCCATACGTAAGCCTGACGTAAGCGCTTAATTGTATGGATACCTACTCCTGTGATTTGCAAATCAGATCAGATTGTGACATCCTTTATTTTTCGAATAGCCGATGACTCGTATACGTTTCTGCTGCGTTGGTTTTTTTGAGGGTAAGGGTCGTTAGTTGTTGATTCAGCATGGTAAGATTGCCTGAACCGATAAGTTATGCCATCATATTTGCCCTAGGCCCGATCTGTCGCTTAATTGCCAATTTTCAATTATTTTACTCTACAAGGAGAATTGTTATGCCAACTAAAGCCCGTGGTGTGATCTCACGCGTTCCCGGTGCGCCTGCCAAAGTTGAAGAATTTACGATTGATGATCCGGGCGCGAACGAAGTGCTCGTGCGGATCTTGGCTTCTGGTGTATGCCATACGGACCTGGGCGTCAAAATGGGGGTTTATGGCACCAGCGGTTATCCTTTTTTGCTTGGTCATGAAGGCGCAGGCGTGATCGAAGCAATCGGCCCCGGTGTGACCAACCACAAAGTCGGCGATCATGTGATCCTGGCATGGCGCGCCCCTTGTGGCAAATGTCGCTTTTGTCTGAAGGGCAAACCTAATTTTTGCGCCGCCAGCCTAAACGCCGAAAAGCGCATGCGCACCCTAGCTGGTGAGACGTTGAATCCTGTGCTTGGGATTGGCACTTTTTGCACCCATACCCTCGTGCATGCCAACCAAGCCATCCCCTATGATCCCATGTTGCCGGCGCCCCAGATGTCGTTGATCGGCTGTGGCGTCATGACCGGCATTGGCGCAGCCTTATATGCGGCTGGTGTAACCCCTGGCTCGAGCGCAGCGATCTTTGGTTGTGGTGGTGTGGGCGACAGTGTGATCCAAGGCGCGCGCTTGGCTGGCGCCACGACAATTATTGCCGTTGATATTGACCCACGCAAACTGGAATGGGCCAAGGAATTTGGCGCAACCCATACCGTCAACGCCAAAGAAGTCGATCCGATAGCCCGCATTAAAGAATTGACCGGTGGCAACGGGGTTGATTATTCGTTTGAAGCGGTGGGCAAACCGCAAACGCTGGAACAGGCGCTCTTCTGCCGCGATTTGGCCGGTACTTGTGTCTTGATCGGTGTGCCCGGCCCCGGCCCCACTTTGAACCTTGACATGCAGCGTTTCTTTGACACCGGTGGTCATCTTTGTGTCTCGTGGTACGGTGATTGTTTGCCAACACGCGATTTCCCCTTGCTGGCCGAATGGTATCGCCAGGGTCAATTAAACTTGGATAAAGTGGTCAGCCGCACGATCACCCTTGACGAAACCGAGGAAGCCTTCGCCGCCATGGAACGGGGCGAGACGCTGCGTTCAGTGATTGTCTTATAATTCATCCTGCTTTTTGTAAACACGGATCTAAAAGAACACTGATAATTATTCCGTGTTTTTTAGATCCGTGTTCTTTCCGATCTGTGTTTATAAGAAAAAGAGACCAATTATGTTTGAACTGATCAAAGAATTGACCGAACTGGTTGGCCCGGTGGGGCAAGAAAGTATCGTGTTGGACCGGATGGAAACCTTGTGGCGGGAAGCCGGCGCACAGACCGAGCGCACACGCATTGGCAACGTGCTGGCCCGCTGTGGCGGACAAGGCCCCAAGTTATTGCTCGCTGCCCACGCCGATGAACTCTGTTATCTGGTGCGCGCCATAGATCCTGGTGGGTTCTTGTGGCTGGCGAATGGTCAACAGTGGGTGCGGCCGGCGGGCAATCGCAATGCCTTTTACCTGGGTCAGCGCGTCAAAATTTTGGCGCGCTCGGGCATTATTCCTGGTGTGATCGCGACGACTACCGGACATCTGGCGTCATTTGCCCTGCCCGAATTGCATGAATTGACCTGGGACGACTTCTGGGTGGACACTGGGTTGTCTTACCATGAATTGATCGCACGTGGTGTCACGCCGGGCACGCGGGTGATCTGGGATGCTACCACCGAACAATGGGGTGACCATATTGTCGGCAAGGCGCTGGATGATCGCGTGCCACTGGCCGTGATCACCGAAGTGCTGCGCCGCGTGCCGCGTGCCGAATTACGCTGCGAATTGACGCTCGCCTGCACCGTACAAGAAGAGATCGGCCTGATTGGCGCCTTTGCCTTGGCGGCGCATGAACAGTTTGACGCCGCGATTGCCGTCGAGATCGGTCTGGCCGGTGATATTCCCGGTGTGGCGAATCGCTCTATGCCGGCGCGCCTGGGGGCTGGTCCGTTGCTCGTACACAAGGATGCGCTGGTGCATTATGACCACAAGTTAACTGCTGCCCTAGAAACCACCGCGCGTAATGCCGGGATTCCGATCCAGCATGCCGTTTTTGGTTCGTTTGGTAGTGATAGCTCGGCCTTTATGAAAGCCGATATTCCGAGCGCCATGGTCGCCTTCCCGGCGCGTTATACGCACACGCCTTTCGAAACGGGTCATATCGACGATATTGAGGCGCTGGTCGAGTGGCTATGCGCCTTTGTGCGCGGTGGATTGGTTTAGCAAAATCCATAAATGCACCTTGCAGAGACCTTATAGATACCCATTCGCTTTGTCGATGTAATCTATAGGTCTTGCAAGGTGTGATAAAATTTACCCAGCGTTAACTATTTATATATGGTTAATTAATCGCTGCAGTATAGACTAGAATATCGGATATAATCTGCTTAGCCGATGGTTAGCAGAAAAATTAACCGGTTTACTGGGATAATTGTATTCCTAGGATCACCTGAGATTGCAAAATTGTTGCTTCCGGTGTAAAATACTCGGAGTTGAACGAATTCATGGGAATTCGTAAAAATGTAGGAGCTCGGCTGCAAGGTTTAGCCGGGCATTTTTATGTGTATATGCTGGCTCTGTTGTCCAGCAATCACTGTTGCCTGGCAACAACCACAAGGATCAATTGAATGACATTAGAACTTATGCAAGAAATTATTGAAAAACCGGATGCTGACAAGCAATTGCATGCAGAGCACCGTTTTAAGCCACGCAATGACATTCGTAATATTGCGATTATTGCCCACGTTGATCATGGCAAGACCACCTTGGTCGATGGCATGCTAAAGCAGACCAACGTCTTTCGCAGCAACCAGCAAGTGGCCGAGCGCATTCTCGACTCCAACGACCTGGAACGCGAGCGCGGTATTACCATTCTTGCCAAAAATACAGGCATTGTCTACCACGACATCACGATTAATCTGGTCGATACTCCCGGTCATGCTGACTTTGGCGGCGAGGTCGAGCGCGTCGTGAATATGGTTGATGGTGTGCTTTTGTTGGTGGATGCCGTCGAAGGCCCTATGCCACAGACGCGTTTTGTGCTGCGGCAGGCTTTGAACAAGGGTTTGAAGGCGATTGTGGTTGTGAACAAAATTGACCGCCCCTCTGCCCGTCCCAATTATGTGGTGGATGCCACCTTTGATCTCTTTATTGACCTCGGCGCCACCGACGAACAGGCCGATTTCCCCGTGATTTATACGCGGGCATTGGAAGGCCGTGCTGGCTTTACACCCGAGACAATGGAAGATGATTTGCGTCCGCTCTTTGAGACGATCCTAACGCATATCCCGCCCCCAATGGTCGATGTTGATGGCCCAACCCAGATGTTGGTGACCACGCTCGAATATAGCAACTATGTCGGCAAGATCGCGATCGGTCGCCTGAGCAGCGGTAAGTTGCGCGCCGGCCAGTCGATCATGCAAATTATGCCGGATGGCTCGATGAAGCCGGGCAAGATCGCGCAAACTTTCATGTTCCGCGATTTGCAACGTGTGCCAGTTGATGAAGTGCAGGCCGGCAACATTGTGGCCGTTGCGGGCATCCCCGATGCTGGCATTGGTGATACCTTGGCCGATCCGGCTAACCCGATTGCCCTGCCGCCGATCACGGTCGAAGAGCCGACCGTGCGCATGACCTTTGCGGTGAACGATAGCCCGTTTGCGGGGCGTGAGGGACAATTTTTGACCAGCCGTCAAGTCTATGCGCGTTTGCAGCGCGAACTGGAAAGCAACGTCGCCATGCGCGTCAGCGAAACTGATTCGGCCAGCGAATGGGTTGTGGCCGGGCGTGGTGAATTGCACTTGGCGATCTTGATCGAAACGATGCGTCGCGAGGGTTACGAATTTTCGGTCAGCCGTCCAGAAGTTATCTTCAAAGAGGATAAGAACGGTAAACTGTTGGAGCCGATTGAGCGCGTCTATATTGAAGTCCATAATGATTACTTGGGTGCGGTCAGCGAAATGTTTGGTCGCCGCCGCGCCGTGATGCAGGGCATTAACTATGGCGAAGACGGCACGGTCTATGCCGAATATGTGGCGCCGACGCGCGGTCTGTTGGGGTTGCGCCAACCGTTCCTGACCGCCACGCGCGGCACGGGCATCTTTCATACGTTGTTCCAAGCCTATGAACCACTGGTCGGTGAAATTGATATGCAGGATCGCGGCTCGCTGATCACGCTGGAAACCGGCACGATCACAGCCTATGCGATGGCGAAATTGCAACAGCGGGGTGAGTTCGTTGTCAAGCCTGGCGATGAAGTTTATGCGGGGCAAATTGTCGGCGAAAACACGCGTCCCGAAGATATGGTGATCAACGTGACGATGGCCAAGCACCTGACGAACTTCCGCGAAAAACCCTCGGCGACGACGGATATGATGAACCCGCCGCGGGTTTTGTCGCTGGACGATGCCATTCAATTCCTGGGGGCTGGTGATCTGCTTGAAATAACCCCATTGTCGATGCGCATTCGTAAGAAGATTTTGAATCACGATGTGCGCCAGCGTTCAAATAAAAAGGGTAGGACGGCGCAGGAGTAATTCTGCTAGACTTAGATACGGCCACGCCATTGCGTGGCCGTATTTTTTTTCTAAATTTTCGGGTAAGCTGTCCCGCACCGTGGGGGCTGCATGCGTTGATCAAAACATCCGCAGCTTCAGTTCCGGCATAGGGAAGTGGCGGGCGTTCGTGGTAACAAGGGTTAAATTGCCCAACTGCGCCGTGGCTGCAATCAGCGCATCCGCTAACGTAAGTTGCAGACGGCGGCGGGCATATTGGTAGATCCAACGTCCAGCCTGGTCGGCAATAGTGTTATCCACTGGCAAAAAAATGCACGCATCCAACGTCTGGCGAGTGCGGACTTCCTCGTGGACGTGCATACCTGCCATGATTTCTGCATAGGTAATGGCTGATATGTAAATCAAATCTTGGTCAGGCAATAGGGTAGCGAGATTGACAATTGTTGGTTGTTTACGCAACTGTTGCACTAGAATGTTCGTATAAAGCAGGTAATTTGTCATCTTCTTCCACTAGATTTTTGTCTGACTCTTCCAAAATTTCATCCCACGAACGCGGTAGCGAAGTTTCTCTGAGCTTGCGCACAAAACGATCAATGTCTTCTGCCGTCATTAAGTCAGGATGATCTGCATCTGACCACGCGCCGGCTGCCTCTTCCCAGGCTTTGTGCAATCGGCGCTTCTGCAATTCGTGCTGGACTAGATCCACAATAAACTGATTGCGCTGGCGTGCCGGAATGAGTTCCCGAAATTCCTGTAAGAGCACTTCTGGCAAAGCTACGTTAATGCGGGCCGCAGCGGCTTTTGCTGTTTTTGTTTTCATGCTGTCTCCCTTGCGGGCACGGTTAAAACCGGCAGCTGACAGGAGTAAGTGCCCTCAGGCACTTACTCTGTAGTCGCTGCGGCGACTTGCGCCTATTAGTGGCGGAATTCTATTCCTGCCCTGCCCCCAATTGAGATGCGCCCAATTGAAATTTCAGCGGTTGACAACCCATCGCGCCTATGTTAGACTCCCGATTACCTCTGGACGGCGTAGTCCGAACTGATCTGCTCCTGCTTTACCTAATCTCATGTACTCTTGTTGGTCTGAAGTGAATGACAACTAAATTACTGAAGCCTCATGCGAAAGGAAGTAGCCTTATGCAAGAAACGATTAAGCAGGTGAAGCCCGCTTTGGGCCAGCGCTCGATCAGTCGGCGCCAGTTTATGCAATGGACGGCGATTGGTCTATCGGCATCGGCTGTATTGGCTGCCTGCGCCCCGCCTGGCGTAGAACAACCTGCCACCGGTTCAAGCACCGGCAGCACCGCAACGATCTCGGATACGACAACGATGAGTTCGACCGCGCCAACTGGCGGCAAAACGACACAAGTCTGGATGGGGCATCAGGAAGTTGCCTCGCTTTCCCCAGATGACACGGGGCCATCCATTCAATGGGTGATGATCATCAATATTCACAGCCAATTGGTCTATTACGATTATGATTTTAACCTGACGCAAGATTTGGCTGAATCACAAGAAGTTGCCCCCGATGGTTTGAAATATACCTTCCATTTGCGCAAGGGCGTTAAGTTTCACGATGGCAGCGATTTTACGGCCAAAGATGTGAAATACACCTTTGACTATTACCGAGACCCGAAAAATGCCACCGTGCGCGTTAGCGACTTCACTGGGATTGATACCGTCGAAACGCCCGATGATTATACGGTCGTCGTCAATATGAAGACAGTTAATGCTGCTTCATTGGTCACCTGGGGTGGATTTCAAATCGTGCAATCCAAGTATCACGCAGAAATTGGGGAAGCCAAGTATAAAGGTGCACCGATTGGCACGGGTCCTTACAAATTAAAGGAGTGGAAGGCAGCCGAATTTACAGAATTAGAAGCTTTTGACGACTATTATGGCGGCCGCCCTAAGATCGATGTTTTACGCATGGAAATCGTGCCAGAAGATGCCGTGCGCAAGCAAGCCCTGATCACCGGTGACGCCGATGCCTCGGTGTGGCCGTTGCTGGTGCAAGACAGCTTGACCTTGGCGAAGGATCCAAAATTTAAGGTCTTGAGCTCACCGACTTCGGGCTTCAAGTTCTTCCCGCTGAACAACAAGCTGCCCTATTTCCAAGATAAACGTTGCCGCCAAGCACTGATGTACGCGCTCGACCGCCAGCGGATTATCGACGACCTCTGGAATGGCACGGCTGAAGTTGCCCATTCCACTCTGCCCTCATCTAGCACACTTTATTACAAAACTGACCTGAAAAAATACGAATTTAGTCCTGACAAAGCCAAGCAATTGCTGGACGAAGCCGGCTGGAAAGCGGGCGCGGATGGCATTCGCGAGAAAGATGGTCAGAAGTTCTCCTTCACCTGTACGGTTAAGGCTGGTGATCAGGCCCGCAAGCCGATCGCCGAATTGGCGCAGCAATTGTTCAAAGATGTAGGCGTTGACATGCAGCTTACAGAAGCACCCATTGTCGCCATTTTGGACGGTCTGCGTAAGGCTACGATTGACTGCGCGATCTTTAACTGGGGCTATTGTGTCAGCGCGTTGGAGCCTGATCCTTCGGCGGTGCTTAGCGCCAAAGGTGGCGATAATTTTTCGCACTTCGTTAATGCCGAGATGGATAAGCTCATCGCCGATGGTTTGCAGAAGGTGGACCCGAAAGAGCGCAAACCAATCTACGACCGCATTCAAGAGATCTTTGTTGAGGAAGTGCCGGTGCTCTACCTGCAATTTGATCAGTGGATGGAGCCCTTCAACCGCCGCTTAGAAGGCGTCCCCGATAAAGTTGTCAACCCCATCGAGTGGATCAGCTCTTTTCAGTGGAGCAAACAGAACGGCTAGCCATTTTTGATTTTTGATTTACGATTTACGAGGATTGGTGTACATAAGACCTTATTCCGATTTAATTTTGTGCATTTGTCGGTGCGGTTTTTAACCGCACAATCTTGGTCAATCCAGCCTTGTGCGGTTAAAAACCGCACCTACAAGACCGATCTGGCGCTGTTTTGCTATCCAAATAATAAATCGGAATAAACGCTATAGAATCTGGTTTCTTCTTGTAATGTTGCAAGAGCAGAAGAATCTAACTAACTCACCTTACGCAGACAAGGTTCGTAGGGGCGTGGTTGATCACGCCCAGCCACACCTAACGCCACCCAAACAGGCCGCGGCCTTAAAAGGGTCAGCAAAAGCGGCTTGGGGTCAGGTTCAGCGGGTTTAATCGCTGGCCGCGGTCGTCAGCCACGGCTGGTTATCTATGGGACGTGATCCAACGGGCGTGATCAATCACGCCCCTACGGTGCCATGTGCGTAACATGCGTAACTAAGTCCAGTCAGCTCGTAAATCGTAAATCGTAAATTCCAAATTAAATTCCTATGCTACTCTACCTCACGCGGCGTGTGCTGCAAGGCCTATTTGTCATCTTTTTAATCAGCGTGATCACCTTTGCGATCATGCGTTTGTTGCCGGGCGATCCGGTCATGATGCTGTTGGGCGATGGCCGCATTAGGGTGACGCCAGAGCAGGTCGCCGCCGTGCGCCATCGCTGGGGTCTTGATCAACCCTATTTGGTGCAATACCTGATCTGGGCCGGGAATTTGCTGCGTGGCGACTTTGGCGATTCTTTGATCCGCACGGGTGTGTCGGTGCGCCAGATGATCTTTGAAGCAGCCCCGGTTACGGCTTTTCTCAACTTGCTGGCGCTTGCCATCGCGCTGATTATTGCGATTCCGGCTGGGATTATTGCCGGTGTGCGGCGCAATTCGGTTTTCGACTATATTACCGCCTTTTTCTCGACCTTAGGCGTGGCGCTGCCCAACTATTGGGTGGCGTTGATGGGCATTATCGTCTTTGCCGTTTGGCTGCGCTGGGTGCCAGTCTATGGCTTGAAGAGCTGGAAAGGTTATCTCTTACCGATTGCGGTGCTCTCAACCGAAGAGATGGCGCTGTTGGCGCGCATTATGCGCAATGCCACCATCGAAACATTAGGCCAGGACTACGTGCGCACGGCCCGCTCCAAAGGGTTGGCGGAACGGATCGTGGTGGTGCGCCATGCGGTGCGCAACGCCTTGTTGCCAGTTGTCACTGTGATCGGCGTGCAAATCGCCTATATTCTCAGCGGCACGATCATTATTGAGACGATCTTTGCCTTGCCAGGCATTGGGCGTCTCCTGTTTGATTCGATTCAGTACCTTGATTATCAAGTTGTGCAATCGATCGTCGTAGTATTGGCGGTCCTGGTTGTGTTCGTTAACCTGTTGACTGATCTGATGTATGCTATCGTCGATCCGCGCATTCGGGTTGAATAAAACGTGATGAGTGAAGCGTGAATTATTTTTCATATTCACGCTTCACCAATGCAGGTAGGAGATTAAGAGATTAGAGATTACTCGTTCTTACTCTCTACTCTCTTAATCTCCTACTTCTCTGTTTTATGCTTACCAATCACATTCACTCATCACGCTTCATTTATCAACTATTCTGCTGGAAACCCGCTATGACTGTTTCCTCACTCTCAACAAATCCACTGCATGTGCTAGAAACGAAGACCACTCATCGCTCGGAATGGGGCCAGATCTGGCGACGTTTTCGTAATAACCGGCTGGCCATCATTGGTCTAATTGTCGTCTTTACACTCATTCTGGTGGCCCTCTTTGCCACAGTGCTGGCCCCGTATGATCCGACGTTCAACGAACGGGGGATGCGTGGGGCGCCACCTTCGAGTTTGCACTGGCTTGGCTCAGATTACAATGGCCGCGATTTGCTCAGCCGGATTATCTTTGGCACACGCATCGCGCTCCTGGTTGGCCTTGGCGCGACATTTATCCAGGTGATTGTCGGTTTTGTGATCGGTTCGCTGGCCGGTTTTTTTGGGGGCTGGACCGATGCTGTGCTTTCCCGCTTTATCGACGTGCTGATGGCGGTCCCAGTGCTGGCGTTATTATTGCTGCTGGCCTCGATCCTTGGCGACAAGAAAATCCCTAGCGTATTGCTCACGATCCTGGTGATTGGTTTCACCGGCTGGGCGCGTTTTGCACGGGTGATTCGCGCCGATATTCTCAGCCTGAAGACGAGTGATTATGTACTGGCGGCCCGCGCCTCCGGCGTGACAAACGCACGGATTATCTTTCGCCATATGTTGCCCAATGTGCTTGGCCCGATCATCGTCTTGGCCTCGCTGGGGATTGGCAGCATCATTATCCTAGAATCAGCCCTCTCCTTCTTGGGGTTGGGGGTGCGCCCGCCCACGCCTTCCTGGGGCATTATCCTCTCGGACGGCCGCCAATACCTCGAATATTATCCGCATATTGCGATTCCACCGGGCATTATGATTGTGCTAACCGTGCTGGCGTTCAACTTTGTCGGTGACGGTCTGCGGGATGCCCTCGACCCGAAGCAACAGGCAAAATAATGGTTAGACGCGAG
>JBBQBY010000050.1:0-22036 GCA_038318235.1 Caldilineales bacterium | reverse complement strand
TCACGTTCAGTATCTTCACGTTCAGTATCTTCACGTTCAGTATCTTCACGTTCAGTATCTTCACGTTCAGTATCTTCACGTTCAGGCTCCTCATTGTCGGGATCTATAGCCGCCGTGGCCTGTTCTTCACGCGCCCGTTTTTCCTTGGCAATCTGGTTCGATAATTGATCCAACCAGGCACGCGCGTCTTTGTCGCCGGGGTGTACTTCGAGCGCGCGTTGAAAAAACGCACAGGCTCGGTTTAATTCACCCCGCTCTTTGTAGACCAAACCAAGGTGATAATGCACGTTGGGGGCTTCCGAGTCGGCCTCCAAAGCCCGTTCATAAGCTTGGATGGCGCGCACTTGTTGCTGGGGGCCGGCCGTTTCCAAGTTCCCGAGCAGCGCGGCGGCCAAGTTGGTCCAGAGCATGGCATTATTGGGATGGGCTTCTGCCGCTTGGTTGAGCACCGCTACGGCGCGATCCCATTTGCGTTGCAAGATATAGGCGCCCCCCAGGTTGATCGCCACGTCGGGATGGGTAGGTGCTTTCTCATGCAGCGGGGCCAATTTTGCCAGGGCTTCCCCCGGGCGATTTTGGCTGAGCAAACGCGCACTCTCGTGGAGCGTGCGGCTAAATTCTTCGGATTTTTCATGGTTACTCATTAATATCCACCTTCTATACCACCGGGTAACACAGATTTTACATCTGTGTTACATTACAAGCCAAAGGACGATAGATAGCGTTACCATGCTCAGCAGCGTCGAAAAGAAGATGATGCTGGCGACCAATCGTGGCGCAATATCGTATTCCGTGGCCAACACCGCTGTCATCACGGCGGTGGGCATCGCAGCTTGCAAAATTAACACACTGCGCTCGATGCCGTCAACGCCCAGGATCTGACAGAGCAGCCAGGCAATTAGCGGCCCGACGAGCAAACGCACGGCAACGCTGCGCAGCACAAGCGCATGTTCCTGTAAAAGTGGCGCCGCCCGCAATTGGATGCCCATCAAAATTAACATACCCGGTACAGCGGCGTCGGCTAACAGATCAATGCTGCGAAAGATGCCTTCGGGAAGTTTGCCACCAAATGTGTTGAGCAGCAAACCGGCCAACGCGGCGTATAGCACTGGCACCCGTAAACTTTGCTTGAGTGCCGCCCGGATCGACGTTTGGCCGGCCGAGGCGATGATGCTCCCAAACGTATTGCTCATAAACGAGCTAACGACATAATAGATCGAAGCAAAGGCGGCGCCAGCCGGCCCAAACGCAAACAGCGCAATTGGAATCCCCATGTTGCCATTGTTACTTACGGCGCTGGTCAAAACCAGCGCGGCCCGTTGGCGGCGTTCTTGACCCACACCGGCCAGCCAACCGCATAGGCCGGTCAAAACGGCCGCGCTAACCGCCACAATCGTCAATTGCCGGAGCGCTACATAATCAATTTGCATCACATAGAGACTACGAAATACCAGCGACGGCGTTGCCAGATAAAACAAGAGACGACCTACTGAACGGCTGTCAATTGTAATAAAAGTCGCCAGTACAAAGCCGGCGGCGGCAACCAGGAAAACTGGCAGAACGGTGGTTGTAAAAATCGGCAACAGGGTTTTAAAGATCAGCATGATTTTTGGTTAGCGCACTTTTGTTTGCGGGGCTACATTGCTCCCGATTTTGGCGCTAGCATCACCTTTGGGCCCATCCGGGGCCGTTGATGTTCGCTCTCTGAAAGGTTCCTCGTCTAATTCCTCGCCATCGATCGCGACATTGTGAAAAACTTCGTAGTTATCTAGCTGGGGGTTGAAGAATTCTATCACATACTCATTCGGAACGCCCATTGGCTGCACGACCTCATCCAGCAGCCCGCGAATGAATGCCTGTCGCTGACTAAAGGTAAGCTGGCGCGAAACCGCATCCCACAGCAAAAGTGTGCCATAGACACCTTCTGCCGTATAGTGTAAATCCAACTTGCCAATCGTCATCGGCTGTTGTTTATGGTCAATTTGCGCTAGATCGAAAAGTGCGTACTGCTCCGAACTGCTCGTACGCACTAGCCGCTTTAATTTAAGATTCACGGGAGATTTTCATTGGTTTGATGGCATTACGCGTATAGAGGCTGGATGATAGTTGGTAGGGAAAATTGTAATTAACGCATGTTACGCAGCTGACGGCGCCGACCAGCGATCAAAACCCGCTGCACCCACCCCAGGGCTGCCTTTGCCACCCGTTTTAGCCCCGCAGCCTGATTTTGTTGTGCTGGCTAGGGCTGGGCGTGATGAATCACATCCCTACGCCCCTTGGCTACGTAACATGCGTCATTAATGATTTGCCCAAGTTATTTGCTCGGTTGGCTTGCTAAAATAGCTGCCTTACGTTTATTCTTCGTACTCGCCCATGTCTTTCTCATCAATATCATCCCGATCAATGTTCTGCCAGGCTTCGACATCCCAATCGTCGGAATCATCGTTGGTTTCATCATAGAGCGGGGTGGCATTCGGGTCGGTATAGAAGGACATCTCTTCCAATGCTTCTTCCGCCGCTGCCGCTTCGGTGCCTTTGCCACTTTCGCTGATCGCATGTAAAGCTGCGCGCGCATCGCGACCACCGATGCGACCCAAGGCGAAAATAGTCGCTAGCCGCACCGTTTGCTCTTCATCAATAATTAATTCCACCAATTCGTGAATGGCCGCTTTCGTTTCCAATTCCCCGCAGGTTCTAGCCGCTTCGGCGCGCATTGCGGGTGATGGATTCCGCAATTCGGCCCGCGCATAATTGCGCCAATGGATATCGGCGCTCCGGCCCATCGCAATCAGCGAACTCACGCGTAATTCTTCTTCGGGGGAATAGTAGGCATCTTCGATCAATTGGCGCACGCCTGCCTCGCCGGAATAGGCGATGCTTTCTAACGCCTGGCTCTGGACAGCCAAGGGTTCATTAGGATTGCTCAAGATCGCCAGCAAGGCTTCCTCCACCCGCATCGCCAGCGCGGCGTCGAGTTCGTCTAGCTCGCCCGCCAGCACATACGACCCCAAAGTTCTGGCCGTCGCAGCCCGCACGCCGATGTTCGGGTCATTGCGCATCATTAGAAGCAATGGTCCAATCAGATCGTTGCTTGTGTCTTCGGCGAGCCCTTCTAGGGCGACCAGCCGCACCTGCGCATCCTGATCTTCCAGGGCAATCCGCAAGATGCGGCTTAGGTGCCAGTCTAAATCGTTAAAGGCGGAATCGACCATTTGGCGCATGATAATCCGCCGTCTTTCGACCGGAATGTTCAGCCAATCCTGGCGCACTTTCTCGGCCATTTGGCGCGGCATGTCAGAAAACGCGAACAGATCGTTACCGGTGACGTCGTTCGGGTCATGGAGCAGGCGATGGAGCAACTGCTCGGCTGTCAGTGTAGTGCGCGTGACAGCATAGTTTTCATCATCCCAGGCTTCTCTAGGGAGTGATTCTTCATCGTCTAGCGGCTCATCATCGTCCAATGCGTCATCATCGTCAAGCTTATCGATATCAAAATCGACATCATTGAATTCATCATCGTTGAATTCATCATCGTTGAATTCATCATTGTCGAAATCGTCATCGTCATTGTCAAATTTATTTGGATTTGTATCATTCATAAAGGAATTTACCTTTTAATTCCAACTAAACCCCCAATATGGGCTCGGCAGGCTGACTGGCTGGTTATCGACGCCAATCACCTCGACATACCAGCGCCATTGACGACCCAAATCTTGGGGAGCCAATGCACAGAGACTAGGATCCATGTTCCAGGCTGTATTGTTGGGGGACTGAATTTGTTCCAAAACCCATGCGACCGTCTCTTTACCATCGGTGTCATGTCCATTGACAAAACCCAAATGCAAAACAAAGCGATCATTGTCAAGCATAAAAGGTACGGCTTGCCAGATCAATGCATTATTACCGTTACAACTAATAGCCGCATTACTTTCTGGGCTGCGCAACTGGGGTGCATCCAAGCGTAGCTTGGACTGGGTAGAGGCGGCTTCCACACTGGCCCTGGTCGTCGTGGGCGGCACGGGCTGGGGTGTGACGGTCGATTGAGGGGTGGCGGTTGGTGTAGCTTGACTCTCCGCCGCAACTTGGTCATCACCAGGAATCGTCAGCACTTGCCCCACGCGCAGACTGCGTGCATCATCACCACTTAAATTGTTGGCCGCCAACAACTCTGCCGCAGTAATTCCAAAGGCGCCGGCAATTTGCAGCGGCGTATCACCGGCCTGAATGACATAGGTACGCGCCGCCGCGGCTGCCGTGGGTACGGCGCTAGGATCTGGGCTGTCCGTGGTCGGAATAATCAAACTTTGCCCAGGTCGTAAGCGATAAATATCGTCGCCTGTTAGGTTATTGGCCGCCATCAAAGCGTCATTCGTCACGTCAAAACGAACCGCGATGGCACCTAATGTATCGCCAGCCTGTATTTCATAAGTTTTGGAGGCAACGTTGGCACTTGTGACCGGCGGCGATGTCGGCGTTGTGGTCGGCGTGGCTGATGCAGTTGGGACCAGGGTCAACGCTGCTTTGGGTGTTTTTGTCGTAGGCGCTAGGGTCGCGGTAGCTGCATTGGTTGGTGTAATGCTTGTTTGTGGCGCTGGACCTGAATTCGACTGACCATTCACCGCCGCCCCACCAGTGGGTGTAGACGTAGCCACCAACACCAGTGCTCTGCCAGTGGTCGCCTTGGCAATCGGGGTTGCCGCTGGCGTGTTGATCGCTGTCGCGGTTTTTACGACAGTTGGTGGATTGGTTGCTGTCGCTGTAGCAACCGTTGTGGCTGTATCAACAGGGGTAGCCGTTGCTGCAACAGTAGGCACCTCTGTTCGCGTTGGCAGCGGGGTAAAGCTGGCTGTCGGTTGGGCCGTAGGCAGAGGCGTTGATGTATCAGCTACCGTTGCTGTCGAGATCACGGGGGCAACGATCACTGCGGCAACTGTGCTGGTGACAATCGGTGCCACATTAGAGATCACTACACTTTGTGTTAATCCATTTTGCGTGTTCTCCGCAATTTGTACGGCTGTCACTGCCGGGCTTTGATCGCTACTCTTCATCAGTAACGTCGTTGGCGTCGGTGTGATTTGGGTAATCGAAATCCCAGGCGCCATACTATCGCCTAAGCGCGTGATCCAGGTTACACCAGATGCAACCTTGTTTTGGGTCCACGTAACCGGGTTGCCATTATGCCCACGGCCAAGCAACACGCCAAAGAATAGCGCCACCAAGACCACCGGGGCGCCCCATACCAGCAAACGTGAGGGCGCCGGCATTAGGTCGCGCCCACAATGGGGGCAGATCACCAAATTAGAAGAAGCCCGCTGACCGCAACGGCGACAACGGATTTGCTTGGCCAATGCGCGCAAAAAATGACCACACTGGGGACAAATCGATGTTCCCGGTAGAACTGATGCATTGCAGTTTGGACAATGACCCATCCCGGCCGCGCGCGGGGGTGTTATGCTTCGCACGGCGGGCAGTAGACTGGTCCGGTTGGCTGCCGTTTCACTTTTATAGACAAATGGCTTTTCAGATTCGCCAGGAGAATTTGTCATGAATCATTCTTTCCAAAGCCTTGATAACATCGTTAGATCGTTCTCATTTTTTTGGCATGATTATTCGCCTACGCGACGAAGATCGAGTGCGCTCAATCCTACTGACCCAACAATGCATTCCAGTCGATGCCAATCGGTGTCGTGCGGATATCTTGAACCGTGATATAGACCAATAAGCCCAACAGGAGCATAAAACCGACCATGTGAACAAACCCTTCGCGTTCCGGGTTGATCCGGCGTCCACGTAACGCTTCAATCAGAATAAACAGCAATCGGCCACCATCCAATGCCGGCAGCGGCAGCAAATTGGTGATCGCCAAGGCGACACTCAAAATGCCGGATAAACGCCAAATTGGAAACCAGAGCCCAGTTTCAATTGTCGCCGTTACGGCGCCGCCCACCAGATGGGCAATCCCGACCGGCCCCGAGAGTTGGGCGTCGGCTGGCGCTAATTGACCACGAATTAGCATGATCGGCATTTGGAGCACGACTTTGACGTATTGGACGACAAAGGCCGCCCCCTCGCGCATGGCCGTCAAAAATGGCATGGTTGCCAGTTGGGTCACTGGCCCAATTTCTACGCCCAATGCTCCTTCGCCAGCGGGCGGATTTTGACGCGGTGTCAGTTTTAACGTTTGCCATTGATAGTTGCGCAGCACAGTCAGACTAATTTCCTTGCCCAAATTTTCGCGAACCACATCACTGAGTGGGACTTGAAAGCCAATCAATGTATCGTTTACCCGATAAAGCACATCACCGGCTTGTAATCCTGCCTGGGCTGCTGGGCTATTGGCGGCTGTCGCCGCGATCTGGGTATCGAGTACTGGCGTGTAGGTGATGGCGCTGAGCAATTGGTCAACCTTTTCCTGGCCTTGAATTGGCAGCTCGATGATTTTGCCGTCGCGACTCAGCTTCAGCGTAGCAACGGGAGCCGTATCTGTGGACGAATTTTTGTGCCATACCGTGTAATCTAAATTGGGCGCGGCACCTACCTGGGTGGGGTGGTTGCCCGCTTGGAGCAGGATATCACCCTTTTGCAGACCAACTTGCGCCGCCACGGAGCCCGCCGCCACATCAGTTATCTGAGGATAGGCCGCCTCGGCCGGGAAGCCGGCCATAAAGCTGAACGCAAACAGAAAAACCGACAGGATCGCATTCATCGCCGGTCCCGCAATAAGCGTCGCTGCGCGCCCTAAGCGGCTAGCCGCGTTAAACGAACCTGGCGAAAGATCAGCGGCATCTTCGCCCTTCATGCGCGCAAAGCCACCAAAGGGGATCAGATTGATCGTAAATTCTGTGCCATCATAGGTAAAAAGCTTTGCCAACCGCGGTGGATAGCCCATCCCAAATTCCTGGACAACGATCCCATTCCGGCGCGCTACCCAATAGTGGCCAAATTCATGGAAGAAAACCAGAATGCCCAGGACAATTATAAACGAAAAGACCGTAATCAAAGTCGACATAACGTGAATTTTGCCTTTCGAGTCACTATATTACCCGGATGTTCAGGGAATATTTTCTCGGAAATTGGAGCCATGATCAGTGGACAGTCTCATCCATCAATGTTTACCGCTGACTCATTGACGAATGATTTGTTGTCTCACGACGGCTTAATTGGCTCAGAGCACGCCGTGAATTATACGTTTACGAATTACATCTTGCAAATGAATGGTTTACAGCAATTATGACGCCACGGCCCTTGTATCGAATGAACCGAATCCTACCAGAGAAAATCATTAAATCTGGGTCACTTTTGGGGACATCGCAACTTATCAAGTGTAAAGCGTTATGGGGCAATTGTTTGTAATTAATCTCCGAAAATCCGTGTGCCAACCTTACAAGTTGCGCCATCCGCAAAATAGCCCAGCGCGCGCTGCAGATTGCCTGCGATCAGCCCGCTACAGATAATCACTTCTAGCCGTGCGTTCTGCTTTACCATGTTCATGGCCTGTTGCACTTTGCTGGCCATGCCACCGGTGACATCCATGCCATGACTGCCGCCTAAATTCGCCGCGATGGTTTGGAGCCTGGCCGGTGTCACCTCCGCCAAGCGTTGTGCCGTTGGGTCAAGCTGCGGATCGGCGGTATAGATGCCATCGACTTCGCCGGCCAACACGAGTTTCTCTGGGGGCAGTTGGATGGCTAGCCATTCAAAGATCTCCTCCGTGCTGGCAATCGTGCCCCCACGTACATCGTCCAGGGCAACATCGCCATACACCAAAGGCACTAACCCGCGCGCAAGCGCCGCTTGCACTGGCTCGATGCGCCCTTCGATAATTCGCCCATCGGCACAGCGCAGGGCAGCACTTGGCTGGATCGACCAAGCTGGTATGCCAGCGGCTAAAAGCGCGCTGACCACGATCCGGTTGAGCCGGGCGGCGGCATCGGCGGTGGCCGCAAACCCAAGCCATTGCTCCGGCGTATGGACGCCATCGCGCGTGCCATGCCGCTTGGCGTGGACATGACCAAAGCTGCCGGAGCCATGCCCAATCAGCAACTGCAGCGCCGGAAATTGGCGACGTACTTCCGCAATCTCGGTGGCCAGTTGCTGGATCACAGCCAACCGCGGCAGCTCGGATTGCCGCTTATCTGTAATCAGCGAGCCGCCAAGCTTTAAAAAAATGAGTGGAGCCTGTTGTTTCACCGGGTCACGCTGCATCGTCAAAAATCACCTTGATTGCTTCGAGTAACGTGGCATCTTCGCCCGCCAAGACGGTGCGCGCATCGAATACGAGATGGTTCTGTTGAATGCGGCAGACTACAGGTCGCGCTTGGGCGCGTAAGCGGGCCGCATCGGCATTCGGCTGCGAACTGGCGATGGCCAATAACTGTGTGGGTAAGGTTTCACCGGGCAAACTGCCGCCACCTACGGCGCTTTCGCCTTCCCATAGCTGACCCTCAATGCCGAAGGTGTGCAGGGTGACGATCCAGCCTTGTACACGCGCCCGCAGTGTCTCTAGGGTTGCACTGATCATCTGCCAAACAGGAATTTCTTGCGTGGCCGTGCCGCGTTGATAGCTGCGCAAGGTGGCATCTAGTGCGGCTAACGCCATTTTATCCACGCGCAAAACCCGTGCCATCGGGTGCCGACGCAACTGCTCGACTAATGGCCGCCGCCCCAATATCAGACCGGCTTGCGGACCACCTAATAATTTATCGCCACTAAAAGTAATGATGTCGGTGCCAGCCGTCACACTTTGCTGCACCATCGGCTCCGGTGCCAACTGATAGCGGCAGGTATCTAATAACGTGCCGCTGCCCAAGTCGTCAATTAAGTGTACATCAGTCCCATTTTTTGCATTTGTCGTCTGCACAAGCGCCGCGAGTTCGCTGAGTTCGGGCGTGGTGACAAAGCCAATCTGGCGAAAATTGCTGCTATGGACGCGCATGATCGCCGCCGTATTGGGGGTGATCGCTTCGCTAAAATCGCGCGGATGGGTGCGGTTGGTTGTGCCAACTTCTACCAGGCGCGCGCCACTTTGGCGCAACACATCGGGAATCCGAAAGCCCCCGCCAATCTCTACAAGCTGACCGCGACTGATCAACACTTCACGCCCGGCGCAGAGGGTGGCAAGCACCAAATAGAGCGCCGCCGCATTATTGTTAACGACTAGCGCATCTTCGGCGTCGGTTAATTCGCATAGCAGTGAGCTGGCGTGATGATGCCGACTGCCGCGGGCCCCGGCCGCTAGATCGTATTCTAGGTTACTATAACTTCCCGCCATAATCGCGACAGCCTGGCTAGCGGCACGGCTCAACGGCGCGCGGCCCAAATTGGTATGGATGATCACACCTGTAGCATTAATAATCGGGCGTAACGAAGGCAGGTTGGCTTGTGCTAAGGCCTCCATGAGTAAGGCAACCCACTGTTGGCGTGGGGGGGCTGGTGTACCAACCGCAATCGCCTGGCGTGCTTGTGCTAAGAGATCGCGTAAGCTTTGCGTGGTTTGCGTGGTGCCATACTGGGCCGACAACAAGGCAATCGCTGGCTCATGCAGCAACGTGTCGATGGCTGGCAACTTGCGATATTCCGTTGAGGCATCTGCGCCCTCATGGGTGATGATTTCGCTTCCACTCATATGAATGATTATACCATGCCCTGGCAGATCCAAACAGATCAAAAGATTGACCTTACTCAATCTTAAAAGCGGCTCAACTGGATCTCAGGGATAACTTCGCCAAAATCTTCCAGGAAGCGGCGGTGAAGATCAGGGACATACCGGCGGTCATTGCGCCGCTGCCTGGAAGATGGTCAACCCCCTGACATCCGGTTGACCCTTAAAAGCTTGCCTTGCACCCCGTCGCGTAACTACATGGCAAAACATCTTCACCGGTGTGCGTTGCCCTCGGCTGATTAATTCTACCCCTTGTTCTAACTGAATTTTCATTTGCCGTTTATCTTCTGCTGGCAAAGTAGGGACAAATCGATCCGTGTATGTGCTTAATGCGTAGAGTCACACTTTTCCAGAGGAGCTTAGCATGATATGTTCGACGTAGGCGCACCTGAATTATTAATTATCCTTGTGATTGTTGCTATGCTGTTTGGCGTTGGTAAATTACCCGAGATTTTTGGCGCTGTCGGCAAGGGTGTCCGCGAATTTCGCAAAGGGATGGCCGACCCTGACAGTGAGACAGCCATCGTCAAACCTGAGCCACCAATCGTGGTTTCATCTGACAAAAGCTCATCAGGTCCCAGGGCTGCTTGAACCTTATAGAGAAAGCAAATAGACCTCGCATCAATGATTTTTTCGTAGGTGCAGTTTTTAACCGCACTTGGCTGGTTTACACAAATTGTGCGGCTAGAAACCGCACCTACATTTGTGCAACCTTTATCTGTTTGGTCAACTAACCTGATGTCAAATAGAGAAGCGGAGTTTTTTACCCCCTCCTAACCTCCCCCAAAACAGGGGAGGGACAGATCCTTCGTCTACGAAAACCCAGTTCCCTCCCTGTTTCGGGGAGCGCGCCTAGAAGGCAACCGCCGTTTGGGGCGCGGGTGGGGTAATTCTCCGCTTTTCATGCTGACTTGAGTATAGTTAACTGCATCGCGCCTGTTTGTGCGGGTCAATCATTGAGACTGCGCTCAAATGATGGCGACACGGCAAACGGCGTCGCCATCATTTGTTGATTGTAATTATCCACGTGATGTACCTTATCTCCTGTACAGTCCACAATCCACCACTTTAAAATTTTGACGTTTGCGTAGCTTGACGGCATTGGTTAAAATTTTTTTAACCCTCGATTGTTCTAGATTTCACAGATTGTTAAGGAGCATGCAATGGAGATCAGGATCCGCAAGGCGATTGAGGCCGATGCCGCGCAGATGGCCGCCCTGTCTGAGCAACGGCGCATCCAATATCAAGTCTATCAACCGGTCTTCTGGCGCAAGGCCAAAGCTTCACTGCAAGTGCAAACGCCATTCTTGGCCCAACAGATTACCAATGCTGATATCATTGCATTGGTCTGCGAAGGTGAAGACAGGTTGCGCGGCTTTGTGATCGCAAATGTTTGGGGTGGCCAAGAATGTAATATTGACGATTTCTGTGTCGCCACCCCAGAGGATTGGGCAAGCGTCGGGCGAGCATTGTTAGCAGCCGCGACCGAGGCCGCCCAAGCGCGCGGGATTGAGCGCTACCTCGTTGTCTGCGGACACCTAGATCAGCCAAAACGCGCAATGCTCCATGCTTGCGGGCTGTCGGTCGATTATTATTGGTATACCGCACCACTGAGCGGGCTGTCCGCGCCGAATACGCCGTACCCGATTCGCGATGCACAACCGCGTGATGTGGCACAGATGGCCGCGCTAGCCAAGATGGAGCGCACCGAGTATGCAGAAATCGGGCGCAACAATCCAGTGGTTTTAGTCTGTGAAAAGGCTGAGATCCTGCTCGGTTACGTGATTGGCCTGATCGTCCCGGCCCCACCTGTTTATGATCCTGGCGGTAAAACTTGTTTGCTCAGTGAATTTGTGGTTAGGGACTCAAATGACTGGTCAACTGTGGGTAGGGCATTATTAGATGAGATCGCACGCAAGGCATTGGCGTTTGGCGGTGTGCAGGTGGTGGCTATTTGTGCCGCCACCGATCAGCCAAAGCAAGCCATGTTGCAGGCGGCTGGATTGACGATTGCCTCTGAGTGGTATCGTTGACATGTGCGCGGGTGAAGCTGGCCCATTGCGCACATTAACGTCCATTAAGTGCGCTGCGATAGTTGTTGCGTTTACTGGCTAGGTCGAAGAGATGCATGCCTGAAAATACAGTTCAGATCATCTCTAATGGCTGCGGGCCTGTTGGCGGCGGGAACAGACGATCAAGCTCACCAAGCTGTGCTGTCGTCAACGGCTGAGTAAGCGCTGCGACATTCGCGCGCAAGCGTTCGCGGTGGCCGGTCTTCGGAATGGCGATCACATCATGATTGGCGAGCAGCCAAGCCAGTGCAACCTGGGCCGGCGTCATCCCATAGCGTTGCGCAAAATCGGCAAGTTGTGGATGACGCAAGAGTCTCGCCTGCTCGATCGGTGAATAGGCCATGATCGGGATGCGGCGCGCCCGAAGCTGGGGCAGCAAATCCCATTCAATGCCGCGCCGTGTGAGGTTATAGAGCACCTGATCGGTCGCCACTGTTTGACCACCGGGCAGATCCACAAGCTCTTCCATATCTACAGGATCGAAATTACTGACGCCCCAGTGTCGGATCTTGCCTGCGTTGCTGAGCGTTATAAAGGCGTCCAGTGTCTCTGCAAGAGAGATACCGCCGCGCCAATGCAAGAGGTAGAGGTCGATCCGATCTGTTTTTAAACGTTGCAAACTGTGTTCGCATGCGGCAATTGTGTCGCGCCGCGTTGCGTTGTTGGGCAGCACCTTGCTGACGAGAAAGACCTCCTCCCGCCGCCCGGCAATTGCCTCACCGACAAGCGCCTCTGATCTTCCGTTGCCATACATTTCGGCCGTATCAATCAAGCTGAGGCCCAAGTCGAGACCAAGCCGTAGCGTTGCAATCTCCTCGGCGCGTGTGGCCGAGTGATCGCCCATGCGCCAGGTTCCCTGACCGAGGGCTGGCACGCACTCACCCGATGGCAGTGTGACGGTTTTCATCTGATATTTCCTAATCTACGTAATTAATCAGGGAAAAGTGGATTAGCACGGCAGGAATAAATTTCAAAGGCCGGGCGTCACAACCCGAAATCCACCATAAGGGCTACTGTAATCTGCCGCGAATCCACGGCGGACAGTGCTGCGCAGCAGGTAGTCGAAGTTGCGGAATGAGCCGCCGCGTAGTGTGCGCAGCGTGCCACTATCCGGGCCTGAGGGATTGCGCGTTGGCGCATTCGTATAGTAGTTTGCATCGTACCAATCGGCTGTCCACTCCCATACGTTACCCGCCATATCATAGAGCTGATTAGCGCCGGGGGGGTAACTACCCACGGGCATGGTGTCAGAGCTGTTGCTTTTTGCACTGTTGAGTCGCTGTGGACCAGGTGCTTGGTTGCCCCAGGGATAAATGGCGTCGGTTTGCCCGCGGCTGGCCGTTTCCCATTCTGCTTCAGAAGGCAAGCGCCCACCGACCCATTTCGCATAGATCATCGCCTGGCCCCAATTGACGTTGACCACAGGGTGGTTCGCATATTTGGGATCGTTCCAGCGCGTGTTCCCAGGTGGCGCACATACACCGGCTTCGACACAGCGCGTGTACTGGACATTGGTCACTTCGGTCTGCATGATCCAAAAACCGTCTAGCCTGACTTGATGGGGTGGTCGCTCAGCTGCATCGGCCAAAGTATCGGTAATGCTCGCGCCCATCGTAAATTCACCCGGCGGAATCCAGGCATAGACCGCTCCATCTTGCGGGTTAGTCCGCGTTGCCCCCGCTTGTAATGCGGGGGTAGCGGTCGGTAACGCGGTGTTTGTTGCGGTTGGTGGCGGCGTCGCAGTTGGTGGCGGTATAACGGTCGGTGTGGCTGGTTGGGTTGGGATTGGTGTCGCGGTCAGCGTAGCCGTGGGTGGAACCGGCGTAATTGTTGGCGCCACCGTATTCGTTGACAAGGGTGTATTGGTTGGCGGGGTTGTCAGGGTGGCCGTTGCCATTGGTGGGGCGCTCATGGTCGGGGTAATTGTATTGATCGCCAAAGCCAGTTCTGCGCGGGTTGCGCCGGCAACTAACCCAGTTTGTAGTGGTGTGGTAACCAGGCGTAGGCCCGGAAAATTGGTCCAAGCCCAAAACAGACCTACGAACACTACGAGCAGCGCGCCAATCGTACCCAAAATTGGTCTCAATCGCTTGGGTCTGCTGGTTGGCCCCACAACTGGCGCTGGCAACTTAGTCCGTTCTGGCGCGATGACGGTTGGCATGATCGACGGCTGCAAAGCTTGGCGCAGGGTCGGGATCAACTGGTCCTTAAGTACAGTTTGATAATCCGTTCGCATGTCAAGCCGCGCAATGGATTTTAAGCGAAATAAGACCGCATTTCGCTCGTCGCCTCTGACCAGGACCGGAATAATCGGTAGCCCCAACTCTTCGGCAATAATCACTTCAATTTCTACCCAGCGCGACTGTTTTGCTTCCGGTGATAAAATCGTCACTAGGCCGCGTACGGAGTGGATCGCTGCTTCTACGGCGCGCTGCCAGCTTGGCGTGCCTGATACCAGATCGGTTTCTGTGCTCCATATGGTAAAGCCTGCCGCAAGTAAGTCATCGCGCAGTTGCCCCATGAACTCGGCATCACTGCGATTATAGCTGAGAAAGATGTCTAGCCGCTGATCCGCCGCGGCAGTTGGCGACGCCGACTCGACGGCTGCATTGACTGTTTTGCGCGCCGTATTGCTACCTTGCTGAACTGAGGCACGATAGGCGGCGTACACCTCATGCAGGTTCTGATTCTCGCCATATTCCTCCAACACCACCGCGAGCAGCGCATCAACTTTGTTTGTACGCTCTGCTTCCGACAAGATTGAGTGCCAATTGTTAAGTGGGTTCGCGCCAAGCACAACGCGCGACGGCTCGATGCCAGCCTCGACCATCACGCGCTGAATCGTGGTTATGTGTCGATAGAAATCTGCCAATATATTGCGGAGGTTAACAAAGGGGCTTTGGTTAGACATAAAGGAATTTCATCGAAGATGACAAGCTGTGATGACTGTTCTGCCTGATGCGCGACCCTGAAAAGGTTTCATGGCGTATGCCATCACTGTGCTAGGCTGTGCAGTAAATAAGGTTCAACCGGATCGCAAGGGGTTGACCATCTTCCCGGAAGCGGCAGCGCAGATCAGGGACATACGCAAGACCGTTGCGCCGCTTCCTGGAAGATTTGAGCGATTTCCCCCTTGCGATCCGGTTGAACAGTAAATTTTCTTTGCCCAAGCATACCATGAAAAACAACCAGGCTCAAGCGGGCGCTTGCCGACGTTCATCGCGGCTTGACGAATTTTCCAACACCTCGGTGGCCGAAAAAGGGCGCCCAAGCAAAGTTGTCTTGTTGGCCCTTGCTCGACCACATGCGCTTTAGCGCTCTCGGCGTGGTCGCACCACAGCAACACCATCATCCTCAACCAACGGCCGATTATAGATATAAGGCGGTTCGAGGACTGCTTGTTGTGCTTCGGTTAACTCGCTGACCCACTCGGGCTGGCTGGTCGTATAAGAGCCGCCAGCAAAGTGCAGATACTTGGGCGAATAGCGATAGAGCAACGAGCGGCGCTCGTGTTTGGCGGTCCAAGGTAGGGTGCCATGAATGGTGGCTTCGTTAAAGATCACCATGTCGCCCGCCTTGCAGGGGACGTTGTAGACAATTTCTGGGTTCTGTTCATAGGTCAGAATTTCTTCCGGGCAAGCAAAGTTTGCCTTATGGCTGCCGGGAATCACACAAAGACCACCATCGCCCGAATTTACATCACCCAGTTGGAACTGGCAGACGATCATGCCACAGCGGATCTGGCCATTGGCATAGGTGTAATATTGCGAGCCGTCAAAGAGATGGCTGGTGGAGCCATGCAGACGCAACCCTTCGGCGCCGGCCGTTGAGGTAAGCATGAACGGCGAGTGATCCATCTTCCAGCCCCGACCAAACATTGTATTGAGGTAGGGAATCAGTTTGGGGTGGGCCAGCAGGTTGCGGAATGGTTGATGCCAGGGTTTTTCCCAAGCGAGCATGCCACTAAAGTGACCGCGCGGATGGTCGCCGACCAGTTTGCCGGCCGGGTGCGAGTTAGGGTCGTCGGTGCGTTTGTCCCAGTTGGCGTCAAAGGCGTCATTCAGGGCTTTCACCTCTTCCGCGGTGAGAAAATCTTTTATCAACAGAAACCCCTGCAAATCGTAGAGAAATTTTTCACGCGTATTCATGGTAGATCCCTTCATTCTCTTGTTTTCATTTTACCAATATCTTGCATTTTATTTATTTAAAGGAGGCGCTTCAGTATAAAGCATAGATTCTATGCAATCAAGTCGCTTAAAAATGGAGGAATAGATCTGTGGCTGGGGCAGATAACGTGCATGGCATGGTCCGCACCCGAGTTTCACCCTATAAATCTATAAATTCACCCTATAAATAATGTCATAATAATGTCACAAATTTGACCCTGCAAAACGAAAAATTTCTGTTATAATGCAAATTGTCATTAATTAATGCAATAAAACGTTCCGGATTGGCCCCGAAGTACTTAACTGTGCTACCAAAAAGGAGTTAGCGATGGCCGACAAGGAAATTAGGATTACGTTGGATGGCACCAAGATTCAAGCGCTGAGAATTGTTGATCTCACGGCAACGCCCGGCCCTAGTACAGCAGAAAAAGTGGTTTATTTTGTGATTGGTATCCCGCTGCTGATTTATTTGATTATTCACTGGTGGTAGATGGCATGTTTTGCGGCGCGAATGCGCTACGAAGTGTCATAGACCAGTGAAGTAATCGTTGACGCTCTAGAATGGTTTGACAAAATCTTACTTCTTTGCTCTAATTTTGTTTCGTAATTAAAATGTAATCTATCTGAGTTATTGATTTGTTATTTTGCGATATCCTCTGTTGGCAGTAAGTTAATCAAAGACTTCAGGTGGACCCCTTGTCTGTGGGGAGGTGAGTCAAACGGTGCGACCAACAACCCTTCCGGGAAGGCTTGCTTCGTTCAGTAACCGGTCGAAAATACCCTTCCCGGAAGGCGGATGCCGAGGTCGCTACACTTATCGAAAGTTTATCTAGCTGGAGGACATTCCCTACCACGCATCGTGTGAATTTATTCTCTCGATAACATCGCCAATCAAAGACTATACTACCAACAGTCGAGTAATCGCCAATGGCTACTTCGTGGCTCATCGCTATCTGGACAACAATCATATTTGCACTCGCCATTTTATTTTTCTTGCGGTGGCATAATCGGTAATATCTATTTCTTTGGTAATTTGTTCCTGCTTTAACCTGTAGGGCTATGTCAAGCAAGAATCCTCTTACACCGAGCCAGAACACCTTCCCGATCTGGCTTCCCTGAATTAGCTGTTCATAGCTGTAACCAGGCCGGTTGGCAGACACTGGCCTGGCTACATATTCGATAGTTCCTCTTTCCATCCGATGCTTATTGTCGCCGTCGACTTGAACCACAGTACAAGCGCAAACAAAGAGAATCTGTAAACGTATAAGCCTGCTGCCGAAATTGTTTTCCCCTGGCAATATCGCTCCTCGCACCTTCCTCAACGTCTAACCATCGATATAGAATTCTCTATCGGCTAACCAAAGATCTCCGGAAAAAGTAACTACCAAGCCCCCCACCCGCGCCCAGCGGGCTCCCCAAACGAGGGAGGGTTAGGGTCACTGCTATTCAGGTAAGGATGCGTAGGTGCGGTTACAAACCGCACGTGCTTGGGGAATCCACTCATCGTGCGGTTATAAACCGCACCTACGCTACACCTCATTTTCCTTAACTTAAGGCAGTGCCCGTTAGGGTGGGGTTGGTCGTTAGCGGAAAAATAATGTATCTTAATCTAGATATCAGTTATAGAACTAAGTCTATAGCACATTGTTTCCGGTCGGCTTAAAATAGTCAATCGTGCAAGCATGTTTTACTTTTTGGCTTGCTGAAAGTCGTGAAAGTGATCGTCAAAAATCATTGCCCTGCATGTCTTAGTGACAGTTATTACCGGACTGCTGTGTGGATATGCAGGTTGACTATTTCTTATACCAGTGGCAATCGATCCCTGCCGATTCTGGCCGTTGTTCACGGATCACAGGCTAGACAATGGCCGCTCAAACTTTTCTTGAGGGAGATCGTCCCGCCATGTGCAGCGCCTCTGTGTTGTTACAACGCCAGCGATCTGGAAGTGTATCGAGTCGCCGCTTCGCCCGTAGTCGCGTTAATGTTCGTCCCCCACCATCAGCCGGATCTGATCCCTTTGGATCTTTCCGTGTCCGGCATAGACGGTATGACCTTCATTGCGTATTTATATTCAGCCACAGCCGACGCTGCCTGCCCTCATTGTCTTCCGTCACGCGCCCATGCAGCGGAAAGCCATCGAAGCGGGGGGAGAAATCTCTCTGTCGCTTGTACGCGCTTTACCGTTTTATTGCGAAGACGGCTGTAGGACCTCGTGGTTGTTCAGCCCAGGGGGGTATGGCGTAAGGCTGTTTTTTATCAGGAGATTTCCTATGTTAACCAAGTTTGTATCGGGATTCAATAGAATCATTCTACGCGTGTGCCTTGTCAGCGCCATCGCGCTCGTCGGCGCGGCGCCTCTGAGTGCAGGCCCCAATTGGATTGCCACAGTGGCACAGATCGCAGATACCCCGACCGGGGTTGATGCTGCGGCGGCGCAAGCTGCCACAGCAGACCGGATCTCTTTTTATAACGTGCCCTCAGATCATAAATTGGAAACGCAGCTTGACTATGTGAATGGCAGGTCGGAGAAAATCCAGTATCCAACCGCCCTGTGTGCAGCGGGGACGGTGATCACTCAGCAACTCAATTTGTATACAGCAAAGTTTGTGGCGGAAGGATGTAGTGCGACGATCTTCCAAAACCTCAACCTACGTTGGATGGGCGACTGTAGGTTTGAATTTGAGCGTGATCCGTATGCACACCTCGTTGCCCGTGGGCCCTACGGAGAAATTGTGATCGGGGATAACCACTATCCCGCCGGCGAGTTTGAATTGGCGAATCTCCCCCCTAATACAACGAGTCTCGCCGCGACCATGGTCTTCACCAACGCACAGGGAATTGTCCAGACGGGGAACGTCGAGTTCGCCTTTAATCAACCGCATCCAGGTTGCGGCCTAGCCGCAACCCTAACGCCAACCAGTACGGCAACATCTACTACAACCGTAGAGACCGCGACACCAACTAGTACGGCCATAGCAAACACCGCAACGCCAACCATCATACCGACCGCGACTCCGACCGTCTTACCACCAACTGGGTTGGATCCGATTGCCGAACCGGGCGCCCCCACACCGCCAAGATTGTATCTACCACTCGTTGTAAAGTAATGCCGTCACTTCGACTGTTTTACTTTGCCCAATCACGAACACTATTATGAAAACTACCCACAGAGTGGGTGTGGATTGAAAGTATTGGCCGGCTCATAAGAACAAATAGATGGCGATATATCGAAAAAACGAGGATAGGAATATGTGTGTGAGCCTGGCTGATGATCGGACTTGGCTGGGTTCGGCGCTGCGGCTACTCTTGGAACAGGAAACGAATCTGGAAATAGTCGGGGAGGCTTGCGATTGTTAAACTTTCCAGCGGTCCGCGACGCTGTACTTCGCTGCTCCTTCAATGTCGATTTCGGCTATTCTAGTATAGTGCATCACTGTCACTAGCGACCTATGACCTAACAACTCTTTGAGTACGAACACATTACCCCCGTTCCTAAGAAAATTGATAGCGAATGCTGTTTAGCCAGAAACTGGGTTTTTTTATACCGAGTATACGGCGCTATGCGATTGTGGGCGAAAAGGGACTTGAACCCCTGACCCCCTCGGTGTAAACGAGGTGCTCTAACCAACTGAGCTATTCGCCCTTCTGTGCAGAATTATGCGTGTAACTATACCTGTTTGCACTAGGATTGTCAAAACGAGAAGTATTTGCGCCCAGATTAAGGTGAGGAATCACACGAGTTAGCGATGTTATACTGAGCAGGGGGAATTCTCCCTGCTCAAGTAACTTATGCAGACAATTTCGCAAATTGTCATGAAGTTGCCACTATACAATTTCGTCAGTTGCTTCTACAATTGAACAGGATTCGATAACGGTCGATGGCATGGTACATTTGCGCTACTTGAAAAGTAGACTCATTGGGTGCACACTAGCAGGGGAACTTATGACAACATGATTCGCAGCAGAAAGCCTGAGTGATGCTACAACGGTTTTGGGTCTATCAACGTGAACGTTTTCCTATCCTCCGACAAGGCGGATTGATTGCCCTGCTTAGTTTGTGTAGCGTCAATTTCTCGTTTCTCTTGCGAGGGAGAGTCCATTATACTGTACATCAGCTTGACGTGTGGACTCCACATTTTATTGGGTCGATTTTGGTTGCTTTTGTCAGCGCGTTGGGCTTTTTCTTTCAATTGCGGGTGGCTGATGAATTTAATGTTTGAAGACAACACCTTAGGCAAGATCCGCGAATGTTAGGCACGCAATGCGCTGTTATCCTGTATTTGGGCAAGGGTTTACAAGTGTAAATCATGACAACGACACCTACTTTAGATTATCCTAAGCTGCGTCAATTGGACATGCGGCCACATACCCAAGCTGGCCAGTCCTATATCTTACTCCGCGATCCCACACAACTTAGCGACCAAAACTTGCTTGTGCCCCAGTTTCTCGCCGCCGCGCTAGCCTATTGTGATGGCGCCCACGATGTACGTGCGATTAGTCGGGCCTTTGAACGCCAGCATGGCGTCACATTGCCGGCCGATCTGCTCACAGAGTTGTTAACAGCGCTAGACGAAGCATTGATGTTGGACAACGAACGCACGGCGGCGATGCGCACGCAGACTTTGGCAGCCTACCGGCAAGCACCGTTTCGCCCGCCCGCCCTCGCCGGCCAAGCCTATCCAGCCGAACCGCGCGCCTTGCAGCGCTTGTTTCAACGCTATCTGGATGAGGCCGTGGAGGAAGTGGCGTCTGATATTAGGCGACCCGTGGCCCAGGCAACAGGTTTGCTAAGCCCGCACATTGACTACACGCGCGGTGGGCCGGTCTATGCCCAGGTGTGGAAACGCGCGGCGGCGTTGGCCCAACAAGCGGATTTGGTGATCATGTTTGGCACCGATCATTATGGTAGCGATCCATTTACGTTGACGCGCCAAAACTATGCGACGCCCTATGGGGTGCTGCCGACCGCGCAAGTCGTCGTCGATGCGTTAATTGATGCGATTGGGGAGGAGGCGGCTTTTGCTGGTGAGTTGCGCCACCGCGGCGAACATTCATTAGAATTGGTGGCAACGTGGCTGCACCATATGCGCGATGGGGAACCGTGTGCCTTTGTGCCAATTTTGTGTGGCGGATTTCATCATTTTATTCGCAATGGCCAGGCGCCGGCCGCCGATGAATTGCTCAACCGTGTGTTAGAGGCCCTGCGCATGACCACCCAACAGCAACGCATTGCCGTGATTGCCTCTGGCGATCTGGCGCATGTAGGGCCGGCCTTTGGCGGACAGCCGCTAGACCGCTCAGCGCGGGCGGGGCTTCGTGTGGCTGACGATACGCTGATCGAGGAGATGTGTTGCGGGCGCGCCGATGGCTTTTTTGAAGCGATCCGTCAGGCGCGTGATCGCAATAATGTCTGTGGCGTTGCACCCATTTATTTGACCATGCGTCTGTTAGATGCTACGCAGGGTCAATGCACTGGCTATGCGACCTGTCCGGCGGATGAACATGACACATCCGTGGTGACCGTTGGTGGCGTTGTATTTGGCTAAAAATAACTTTCGTAGATTATCTTTGATTTTCATGGAACAAAGTGTTTGAGGCGTTCGTCATTCTTATAGCAGGGTAAAAATCACAAAGCAATGAGATTTTTATCTGAATTTGAAAAATTTAATTACTAAACCAGTTATTCAAATGTAGAAAGGCTATAAGATTATGATGAACCAAATCAGCCAACGGCGCTTGACCCTCGGCGTGGCGACAACCTTACTGTTTAGTGCGCTGGTCCTGGGCTTGTTGGGCGCACTGCGTATCCCCGTTGCCAAGGCTCAAGACGCGACCGTCTCGCCGCCACGTACGATTACGGTGGTGGGTGAAGGCAAGGTCAGCATCAAGCCCGATACGGCGCTTGCTAACATTGGGGTTGAAGTGATCAAGCCAACGGTTAAAGAGGCCAGTGCTGAAAATAAGACCGCGATTGCGAGTGTGTTGGAAGCCTTAAAGGCTCAGGGTGTTGCGGAAAAGGATATTCAGACATCCGGTTTTAGCATCTATGCCGAGCGTTATAATCAAGAAGGTTCCGACCCCAGTGAACAGATTCGCTATCATGTTAGCAATAACGTGGCGGTAGTAATCCGTGATCT
>JBBQBY010000049.1:0-22065 GCA_038318235.1 Caldilineales bacterium | reverse complement strand
AATCCCGTATCCCTACTTCCTACTCCCGATTATTAAGCGCCGCAACACCCGGTAATTCTTTGCCTTCTAGAAATTCGAGACTGGCGCCGCCACCGGTGCTGACATGCGACATCTTTTCTTCCAGGCCAGCCTGACGTACGGCGGCGGCACTATCACCACCGCCAATAATCGTAACCGCATTGCGCAAACTGGCGAGCATTTCCGCAATTGCAACGGTGCCTTGAGCGAAAACCGGGAATTCAAAGACGCCCATCGGCCCATTCCAGATCACCGTTCGCGCCCCGGAAAGATTGTTCGCATAGTGTGCAATTGTGGCAGGACCGATGTCAAGCGCCATCCAATCGGTGGGGACATCTTCGACGCTCACAATTTTATTTTCGGCGTCGGCGGCGAAAATATTCGCTACGCGTAAATCTACAGGCAGTTGGATAATATCAGCGCCTTTTTCCATAAGACCAGCGGCGATGCCCAGTACATCGGTTTCTACCAAGCTTTTGCCCATATGGTAGCCTTGCGCGGCCAAGAAGGTATTGGCCATGCCACCACCGATCAGGATGGTGTCTACTTTTTCTAAGAGCGCTTCGATCACACCGATTTTGTCGCTAACCTTTGCCCCGCCTAAGATAGCGATAAAAGGCCATTTTGGTTCTTCTAGGGCTGAACCGAGATATTCAAGCTCTTTTTCCATCAGGAAGCCAGCCGCTGTCGGTAAAAATTCTGCCACCCCGGTGGTGCTGGCGTGGGCGCGATGGGCGCTACCAAAGGCGTCATTGACAAAATAATCGGCCAATCCAGCTAATTCCTGAGCCAAGCTGCGTTCATTTTTCGTCTCACGTGGATCGAACCGCGTGTTTTCCAACACGAGCACTTCACCCGGTTGTAAGGCTTTGGCGGCACTTTCAACCTCCGGTCCAGTGACACCGGCCACAAATTTAACCGGCGCTTTGATCAACGTTCCAAGATGGTCCGCCGTCACCTTCATGCTAAATTTAGGATCAGGTTGGCCATCCTTAGGGCGCCCCAAGTGGCTCATTAAGATTACCGCTGCGCCATGCTCTAGCAGATAATTAATGGTGGGCAGGGTTGCCACAATGCGGGCGTCGTCGGTAATGTGACCATCACTGAGCGGCACGTTGAAATCGACGCGCACCAGTGCTTTTTTGCCTTGCCATTCGATATCTTTGATGGTTTTTTTGTTCATAGTGTGACCTTTGAGGTAGGGATACGGGATTAGGATAGGATTCACCTAATCCCGTATCCCTACTCCTTAATCCCTACTCCTTGAATTAAAATCCCTTGCTCGCGATATAATTCGCCAGATCAGTGACGCGTACGCTATAGCCCCACTCGTTGTCATACCACGAGATCGCTTTGATCATATTGCCACCAATCACCAACGTGTCCAAGGCGCTGAAGATCGAAGAGTGCGGATTGCCTTTCAAATCCGACGAGACCAACGGTTCTTCCGTATACGCCAGGATCCCCTTCATCGGGCCGTCGGCGTATTCTTTCATGGCCGCGTTGATCTCTTGGACCGTTACATCTTTGCTCAGCAATGCGGTAAAGTCGACTACAGAGACAGTCGCGGTTGGCACGCGGAAAGACATACCGGTGAACTTGCCCTGGAGTTCAGGAATTACCAGCCCAACGGCGCGAGCTGCGCCTGTGGTGGAAGGTACAATATTCAATGCCGCCGCGCGGGCGTCGCGCAGATCTGGCGCGGCCAGATCGAGCAGGCGTTGTGAATTCGTGTAGGAATGGACGGTCGTTAGAATCCCTTTTTCAATGCCGAAGCGCTCGTAGAGCACCTTGGCCACTGGCGCCAGACCATTGGTGGTGCAACTGGCGTTAGAGATGACATGATGCTTGGCTGGGTCATATTTTTCATTGTTCACGCCCATGCAGACGGTGATATCTTCGCCTTTGGCGGGGGCGCTGATGATCACTTTCTTGGCGCCAGCGCTCAAGTGTAGCGCGGCTTTTTCTTTTGCAGTGAAAAGACCCGTGCTCTCAACCACGATATCCACACCCAGATCACCCCAAGGCAACTTGCTCGGATCGCGTTCGCTCAGCACCTTCACCCGATGATCATCAATCACGATGTCATTGCCATCTACCTTGACATTGCCAGGATAGACGCCATAGTTGCTGTCGTATTTGAACAAATGCGCATTCGTTTTCACATCGCCCAAATCATTGACGGCGACGAGATCAAATTTGTCACCGTACTTCTCAAAGAGCGCTTTGGTCACTTGGCGGCCAATGCGGCCAAACCCATTAATTGCAATTTTAACGGCCATTTTTTTCTCTCCTTGGTAATTTTTTTGTTTATCTGCCACTCATTAGAGTTTTGAAAGAAGGTGGCGCCATCGCCATCCCCCCAAGGCTACCTAAATTTCCTTTGCTGCGCCGCGTGGCAGCACATTGTATTTTACCATATTTACTTGCTTAGCCCTACTTTGCAACCGCTTGCTTTGTAAAAATTGCGACTAATTTTGTTAACAATTACTAGAGTGAAGGCCCATGACCACGGGAAAACAAAACCGGATGATTAGCCCTCTAGGGGCTTTCTAGCGCTCCCCTGCCGTCAACTGTGCATACAGCGCCATCAAGCAGGCGGCTAATTTAGGGGAACTGTGCCGCCATGGTTGTTGATCATCAATCAGATCGCCGGTGAAAAGCTCATAATCGATCACTTCATCTGGTGCGGGCAACGTGACCCATTGCCCATAGGCTGACGGGGGGATAGCGACATCATAGGTTTGATTGGCCAATACAGTCGTGAAGGCCTCGCCCGCATGCAGGCGTAGTTGGCGCATGTGATCAGAGACCGTATAGTAATCGGTTTCGCCAGGCTGGGTTGCCACGTTACAGAGATAAATGTGCGGGGCTGTCGACGCACAGATCGCGTCGCGCACCGATGGCACCAACAGATTGGGCATCACGCTGGTGAAAAAGCTGCCTGGTCCGGCCACAATTAGATCGGCCTGGAGAATCGAACGAATAACCTCTGGATAGGCGCGCGGATGATCGGGTTTTAGAAAGACGCGCATAATGCGCCCGTTGGCTTTGGGAATATTGCTTTCACCCTCGACGATCACCCATTCCTCCTGACCGTGGGCTTGGGGCAGGCCGATTTCGGCGCAGAGGGTCAGGTGTTCGAGGGTACTAGGCAAGACGCGCCCGCGCACGGCCAAGACGCGGCTGCATTCGGCAAGGCCCGCTTCAAAACTGCCGGTCACGGCAGCCATGGTAGCGATGAACAAATTGCCAAAACTATGGCCAGCTAGTTCGCTGCTACTGCCGCCAATATCGCTGTCGGCAAAGCGATATTGAAAAAGACGGGTCATTAACTCTTCGGCATCGCTGAGCGCTGCAATGTTATTGCGAAAATCGCCGGGTGGCAATACACCCATCTGGCGGCGCAATCGCCCACTGCTGCCCCCATCGTCGGCAACGGTGACGATGGCTGTAATATTCTCTGTATATGCCCGCAGCCCGCGTAACAGTTGGGGCATCCCCGTGCCGCCCCCAATCGCGACAATTTTAGGCCCTGGGCCTGATTGATAGGGTTGACGCTGCACGATAATATCTCCTTGCACCTATCCTCTTCTGTGTAACTGAGCAAGTATTTATTATAGCAGGGTGCCTTCTTTTACTTCCACTGCGGCCTACGTTAAAATTTGATTACGGATTGCCCGATTATCACTTGCGAATGGTTCATGGTTCATGTTCAAAGCCGCCCGGCAAAAATTAACCAAATCTAACGCACAACCAGCCTACCGTAGCCTTGGCTTAACGAACCTGTCTCCCCGCGCTTTGTATGCGGATATCTCTCCTTGTCTCCCCGTCCCCTTGTCCCGTTCGCGCCCAATGGGCACCCGGCTCACGTCGAAGCCCTGTCTCCTGATCCTCTCCCTATTCTGCACCCTCCTTCTTGCCGGCTGTTTCCGCCGATCCACCGTCCCAAACATGTCAATTAATCTAACCGAATTGCTGCCGGCTGGATGGACGGCCGTGGGTGATGTGCGCGAGATTGATATTGATGATGACCCAGCACTGGAACGGTTGGTCTTTTTTAGCTACGATCAAGGTCCGGTTGGTGCCTTGATCTATGACTTACATGAAGACAAAGGGATTGTGACCAACCAGGGCGCGGCCGTCGCCAATCAATCTTCCAGTTCGTTGGTGCGTTATCAGATTTTGCCGAGCTATTGGCAAGGCGCTGGGCAAGGGTTTATTGCCGAACCTGGTCAGGCTGCCAATATTTTGGTCTACCCGGTTGGTTATGCCGCGACGGATGGTCAAGGCGCGGCGGTTACGCGCAAAGAATTAATCGTGCGGGGCGGCCTCACCTATTTGACTTTCATTTGGTGGAAAAGCACCGTAGAAGGGTACGGCGTGGCCCAACTCTATGCGCCGGGTGGTTTTCAGGGTATTGATTGGACAGACTGGGAGCGCGAGCCGAAACCGATCAACGAGATCACCGGTCTCTATCCGCTGCATGACCGCAACTTGCTCTGTCGCAAAGTGACCTACAACCGGGCCGATGTCGCGCCACTTGCTTTGCCACCGCCAACGAGTGAAGCCATTGCCTACCGCCAAGACATTCATTACAAAGCCTCCAATCGTGGCCTCGATTTTTGTGACGGCGCGCCAACACAGCCTTTTTATCCAGAGGGCGTTGTCCTGGCCTATTTATTAGACGCCAAAAATCGAACCGATTTGCTTGATCCAGCGCTGCAAAGCTCGACTGAAATCACGCGCGTGCAAAGTGTGATCGATCCAAATCGCCTCATCCTGGTCGACGATGTGCGCGGTCAACAAGATATTCCGATTGCTAACCCTATGGTGGTGGCACCCGGCACGACGATTCAAACCACCGTCTGCGCCAAGGTGATGGCCTGGACCGATACAACCGCGACCACGTTTGAGCCGCGTTGGCTGCTCTTTACGTTACAGCATCAATTGTCTGCACCAGGGGCGTCTGCCATCGATCAACTGGCGATCCTCGATGTAAAACAGGTTGCTACGGCGGATGCCAGTGGCCTATTAGATTGTACGCAAGTCATCCAAAGCCTCGCAAAGTAGCCTATTGATGGATAGACATATGGATAGAAATCGGATTTTGCGGCATAATCGCAGCTATGTCTCAGTCGAAGAGCTGGGTAATCTGCTTGGCAATGGCCAAAATGATCGGGTGGCCTTTGTGAGCGCGACGGCCACCCAGCAAACGATGGCCGAAACGTTAGCCGCCTTGGCCAATGCGAATGGCGGCATTGCCTTGTTCGGGGTCAATGCCAAAGGGGTGCCCCAAAAAAGTTATGAGCCCGCTGCGCTGCGCGAAGCCGTAGTGGCCGCTGGCCTGCTCACCGAGCCACCGTTGATCCTGCCCGCCCCGCAAGTGGCGGAAAGTGACAAAGGCACCATCGTCGTCGTGCAGGTGCCGGCCGGTTTGCCGCATATTTATAGTTTGCGCGGACTCTACTTGACGCGCACGGCGACGCAAAATCGCTTGTTAACCACACCCGAATTACGCCGTTTGTTGCTGGAACGGGGGGATGCTGGCTTTGAAAGTTTGGCGATTGAAGGCGCCGTTTTAGCCGACCTTGATCCGGTGCGCATGGCGCGTTACTTTGAGCGGATTGAGATCGCGGCGGATGAAGAGCCGGTGCAGACCTTGTTGGCGCGCGGCTGTGTCACCTACACCGCTGGGCGAGAACTGATCCCCACCGCCGCGGGTATTTTGCTCTTTGGGCGCGAGCCACAGCGTTTCCTGCGCAGCGCCGAAATCATCTGTGTGCGCTACAGTGGCCAGGCGATGAGTGATGAATTTGTCCGCCAGGATTTGGGTGGTGTGCTGGCCGAACAGGCGCGTCAGGCCGAAACGTTTGTCACCAGCAACATGCGGCGCGGCATGAAGATCAGTGGTATGGCACGTGAAGAGATGGCCGAATATCCGTTGGCCGTGGTGCGTGAAGCAATTGTCAACGCCATCGCCCACCGTGATTATGGCATTCGCGGTGAAGGCATTCGCCTGCTCATGTTTAGTAATCGGCTGGAAATTTACAGTCCGGGGCGGTTGCCGGGTCATGTCACTTTGGACAACTTGAAGGATGAACGGTACAGTCGCAACGAAGCGATCGTCGCTGTGCTCAGCGATCTGGGCTATATCGAACGGCTCGGCTATGGCATCGACCGTATGATCGGCGCCATGCAAGAGGCTAATTTACCGGCCCCCGTCTTTGAAGAGATGGCCGCCGGTTTCAAAGTAACCCTCTATTCTGCTGGCGACGAGTTGGTGAGCGCACAGCCAGAACCACAACGCTGGGGTCACCTTTTTTTGAATGAACGCCAAGAGCAGGCCGTTGCCTATACACAAACCCATGGGCGGATTACGAATAGCGATTTCCAGGAATTAACCCCCGATGTCAGCCCCGAAACGATCCGGCGCGACCTGGCCGATTTAGTCGAGAAGAATTTATTGATTCGCATCGGTTCGAAGCGGGCTACGTATTATATTTTGAAGTGATGAGGAATGTTTGGCACGGACAACCGTCTCCTGCCTACCTTCTACCCATATAAATGCTGCCTGATAGTTTATGGCGGAACTTGTGCGCGACGTGCGACGTTTTGGCAGTCGCTAGTATGCTAATATGGCGAACAAGTCATGATTTATTCACTTAAGCAAGACGTGACAGAGATATCGTAGGTCATCGCTTCCAGCGTGACAGAGATATCGTAGGTCATCGCTTCCAGCGTGACAGAGATATCGTAGGTCATCGCTTCCAGCGTGACAGAGATGGTTATATCCTACATGGTAGAGTTACCGCAGTTCGTCACGCTGGAAGCGATGACCTACGGCTACACCATCATTGCTGACCTATATTTATTCCTTTGGGAATGCTTGATCAGGAGTTTTTATGCGAGGAGTATCGATCATCGGCATTGGTCAGTCACCCGTCGGCGAATTGTGGAATCAATCTGCGCGCCAGATTGCCTATACCGCCGTGTCCGCCGCGATGGCCGATGCAGGGATTGAGACGGCTGACGCGCTCTTTGTTGGCAATATGCTCAGCGGCAATTTGCTTGACCAGGAACATCTGGCGACCTTGGTGGCGGATTTTTGTGGGCTGCACGGGATTGAAGCGGCCAAAATTGAAGCAGCCTGTGCCAGTGGTGGGGCCGCGTTGCGAATTGGCACGATGGCGGTTGCCAGCGGCTTTCATGACGTGGTGATCGTGGCTGGTGTCGAAAAGATGACGGATACAGTAGGAAAAGATACCACCGCCGGTCTGGCCACGGCGTCGGATGCGGAATATGAAGCGTTGCACGGCGTCAGTTTTGTCGGGTTGAATGCCTTATTGATGCAGCGTTACATGTATGAATATGACGTGCCAATTGACGCCTTTGCCGGGTTCAGTATCAACGCCCATCGCAACGGCGCCAATAACCCGAATGCGATGTTCCAGGAAGCGATCAGCCTAAACGAGTATTTGAAAGCACCCGTGATTGCGACGCCGATCAATATCATGGATAGCAGCCCGGTCTGTGACGGCGCGGCAGCCTTGGTGTTGGTGCCTACCGAACGTGTGCATGAATTCGTCACCGGCCATCAGCGCGGCGCCGTGCAAATTTTGGCCAGCGCCAGCGCCAACGATACGCTTGCTGTGCATGATCGTAAAGATCCACTTTTCTTGCAGGCCGCGCAGCTTAGCAGCCAAAAGGCCTATCAACAGGCCCAGATCAAACCAACCGATCTGGATGTTTTTGAACTCCACGATGCCTTTACGATTATGAGTGCGCTGAGCTTGGAAGCCACTGGTTTTGCCCGGCGCGGTGAAGGCTGGCGGTTGGGTCACGAAGGGGAAATAAGCGTCAATGGGCGTTTGCCGATTAGCACGATGGGCGGGCTGAAGAGTCGCGGCCATCCTGTGGGCGCCACCGGCGTTTATCAAATTGTTGAACTAGTCCAACAATTAACGGGCATGGCAGGGGTGAATCAAGTCAAAGGCGCCCGGATCGGGATGGCGCAGAACATTGGTGGCAGCGGCGCCACCATTGTGACGCACATTCTAGGCACTTGATAGCGCACATAGCGCGGTTTCTAAATCATTCTCTACCCATTGACTCTGGCTACCTGGTCAGGGTTTTTTTGTTTTTACTTGAGTAAACGAGTAGATTTTATTGGCTAGATAACTCTCAAAAGCTATCATTTGCCCGTAAATGCCAGCCAGATAGCAATTGAAAGCCGCAATCTGTTAAAATTTTCACTATACAAAGTGAGGCAGTTTGGAAATTTATTCGATCCGATAGAGCAGGAGTTTATATTCGTATGGCCGTACCTAATTTGTGGCGCACGAAGCGACAGCGTTATAGTTTACAAAGTGAAACTTGCTCGGCCTGTAGCCAGGCTGTTTTTCCCCCGCGCGAAATCTGTCCCTATTGCGGCCATGCTATGCACGGGATTGCGCTGGACAAAGCACAACCGAATCTCTATAGCTTCACCCTCAACAGTCTGCCCACCACGCTACAAGCTGTTACGCAACCTTGCGTAGCGGTATCGGGAGATGATTAAATGGTCGGCGTCACCAAAGATAGTGCCGCGGCGAGTGTTGCCAGTAATTTGAGTGGGCACGGTGAGGTTTACAGCTTCACGACGATGTATAATGTGCCGCAGGGTTTTGAAGAACAGAAACCCTATACTGTCGGTTTGATCAAGCTAGATGAAGGCCCGATGGTGACCGCACAGTTAACAGATGTGGATAGCAAAGATGTGAAGATTGGGATGCGGGTAGAGATGGTAACGCGCAAATTGCGCGAAGATGGCAACGAAGGCCAGATCATTTACGGTTACAAATTTCGGCCCATTATGACCGCAGGTGAACAGTAGGGGCGAGGCATAGCCAGTAGATCAACGGATTGCCCAATCTAGGTTGGCCATGCCTCGCCCCTACTGTTTTATTGGGCGGGAATTGTCTTCAGATATTGATCAAAAAACTGGATCGACCGATTCATCGCAACATTGAAGTTGGCCGAGATATTGTGATTGTCCCCGGCGTAGGTATACAATTCCACCGTTTTACCGGCCGCTTGCGTCTGCTGATAGAGATTTTCGGAAAACTCAACCGGCACTTCTTCATCCGTCGTAGAATGATCAAGTTGGAGCGGACCGGACAGATCAACCAGATAACTGTTGGATGAGATCGAATTCCAAAACGTGGGATTGGTTTGCGGCGTGCCGTAGATCTTTGTCATGCCCTGGCGCCAACTTCTGGCCCGCGCCCCGGTTGGCACCTCGCGTACTGGCGAATGCCAGTTGTTCATAATGTCGTCGTACGAGCCAACGACACCGCCCCAAATCACGCCCACTTTAACATCTTTGCTGATCACCATCGAGCGTAATGTGATGTAGCCGCCCATCGAATGGCCCCACATCCCCATCCGATTCGGATCAGCATCAGGGTATTTTTTCAAAGATGCCACGGCGTTCATCACATCGACCGTATAATCGGGCGAGCCATAACCACCACTCGCCTCACCTTCTGAGCTGCCGTGACCACGGTAATCGGACTTGAAGACAATGTAGCCGTTACGGGCAAAGCCATCCACATAATTGATATAACGTTCAGTTGTGCGATAAACCTCGGGTGGAATATAGCCATGGTTGAAGACGATTACGGGCCAGCCAGTGGCTGGTTTCTGACCGTTGGGGATGGTCAGCATGGCGTAAATCTTCAAGTTGTCTGAGCGATACGAAGCAAGATATCGGCTATAATTGACGCCGGCATCCAGGGTTTGCTCAATCGTGATCGCGCTGCCAGGATAGACCCGTGTGCGCATGTTGGCAATCGTCATCGATTCGCCCACTGCTTCCCAGTCAACCTGTGCCACGGCGGTTTGGACAGGCGCAGGGCTGGTCGTTGATGTCGCGCTGGCTGCCCCTGCACTTGGGCTACTTGTTCCTGTCGGCGCGCTACTAATGATGCCCGGCGCGGTGATTGGCCCTGGAATACACAATTTCCAACCCAACGCTAGCACATTCGGATCATCAATTCGGGTATAACTTTTGTCTGTGGCGGCCTTGGCGTTGGTGGCGGCAACTATGGCCGAATACGCGGAGATGTCACCATAATATCTACCTGCCAATGTGGTCAAGGCATCACCGGCCTTGATCGTTACATCGGCGGCACAAGTAACGCCCTGGGCTCGGGCCGGCAAAGCCGTCAGCGTAACGAGCAGGGCTACTAAACATAGGATCGATACAATGGGCGAAAGCTGTTTATTCATGTTGCTCCTTCTATTAAAAACCTCTACGCGAGTATAATCAATCGAAAGCGCGCCGTCAGTGAGCTATGCCGCATTTGGCTTTATCGGGTGAGACGAGTAAAATTTCAGAGGCGTTATTCTTGCCTGCGCACGCGGGTTTCAGTAGTATTTTAGTACTGAAACCGTTATTTCTTTGCCGAAACGACAAAGGCTTCTACCACAAAGGCGCGAAGTTTTTGGGTCAACCGGATCTCAGGGGCAACCTCGCCAAAATCTTCCAGGCAGCGGCGGTGAAGATCAGGGACATTCAGGCGGTCGTTGCGCGGCTGCCTGGAAGATGGTCAACCCCCTGAGATCCGGTTGACCCAAGTTTTTCTTTGCGACCTTTGCGGTAAAAACCTTTTTAATGCTGGCTTGTCCAGGTTAAGGAAATATACAATGACAAAAGTCCAAAAATTAACCGCAGCAGAAATCGCTGCCGGTTTACAGACACTTAACGGTTGGTCCGTGGTGGACGGTAAATTGCACCGCGAATTTAAATTCAAAAACTTTGTGCAGGCCTTTGGCTTTATGACACAGGTCGCCATCGAAGCCAACACCATGGATCACCATCCAGAGTGGTTTAATGTCTATAACAAAGTGATCATCGACCTGATGACGCATGACGCGGATAACTCGCTTAGCCAGCGGGATCTGAATTTGGCCCAGAAGATTGATCAACTGCTCTAGGCTAGCTGTGTTGACTAATCTTCGCGGGCGGCGCCATGCGACCCGCAATCGTGAAGAAGGATAAGCCGAGTAACGTGAGCACACCGCCACAACCAAACATGGTGGCTGGCCCCACACTGTCGTATAAGACACCGCCGATCAGCGCACCGACCATGCCCGCCAGCCCCATACTGAGACCCGACAACACACCTTGCGCCGTCGCCCCCAGCCCGGCCGGCGCATGTTCGTTGGTATAATTGACGGCCGCCACCCACATGGTCGAAAACGTGAGACCATGTAATAAATTGATCAACAGCACAAACCAGGGAGACGGCATCGCGGCATAAGCAAACATGCGCGCTGCCTGCGCTAATAGGGCCGCGATCAACAGACCGCGCGAGCCCCAACGACGCAGCAGGCGATCGGCAAAAAAGAACGCCGGCAACTCACTGAGCGAGGCTGCGAACAGGGCGAACCCCATCAGTGTTTTGCTGGCATGCAAACTACTCATATACAAAAAGAGAAAATTGTTGGTAAAGCTCATGCCGATCCCGTTGACAAAAATGGTGATCAGGAAGATCAGCCACGGCCAACTGGTGACAAAATAGCGCAAATTTTTCCAGAAGTTGCTGCCCAACTTGGCGTGGCTGATCGTCAGGCGCGTCGCCCCAAACAAGTTCACACTCATGATCAACAGACAGCCGTAAAAAGCCCATGATAGCCCATAGCGCTCCGTGATGCTCCCGATCAGCGCGGCGGCGATGCCCCACCCAATCGCGCCCCATAGCCGCTGTTTGCCATATTCCTGCTTGCGCGGGCCTAAGATTTCCAAAACCGAATTGTCCACCAGCGGCATGATCGGGGCACTGAAAAACGCAAAGGCGACGACCAGCGGAATCAGCCATAACAGCGTCGTCGCAAAGGAGAGACCGAAGACGGCAAACAGAAAACAGCTGATCGCCAACAGGAGCAAACGGCGATGTTGCTGTGTCGCATCGGCCACGCCACCCCAGAACGGGGCGGCCAATAGCGCAACTAAAGGCGAAAGACTGGCCAATAGACCGATCTCGCGACCAGAGAGCCCCACCTGCTTATAGTAGAGCGCCAGAAACGGCGTAATCGAGGCCATTGCGGCGAAATAACAAAAATAGAGCAGCTTAGGGATGACCATGGATGGCTTGGGCGAAGCTTGGATAACGGATTTGAAAGGAACTGGCATGCGTAGCGCTCACGATCTTTTTGAGATAAATATTGTTTGATTTTATATTTTGTCATACGAAATTTTGGTTTGTCACCTGCTAAAATTGTAGTATAATGCCATTGTCTATACTACGGCGTCAACGCGCAGAAATAGCTCAGCGCGAATCCTGATTACCCTACAGCATGGTTCGTCAATGCAGTATAGCGAACCACTTACAGAACGTCCAATCGTCGTCGAATGGGAGAAACACTTCAAACGGCGATAACGGGACGCAAAGCGTTACTCGCCGCCGGTGGATCACCTCTAAAGCCGCTCGGGCACTGTGCTCAAATTAGAGTAGCGCCAGCAAATTCATCATGCAATCGCCAAAGTCGCAAAGCGCGTAAGAAAGCAAAAAGTGAGGTTATGAACGCCTATGCCATTCAAAATTAAAAAACGCGGTAAACTCACCTATTATTACGGTGGCGATGAACCAGTGCTTTCGAGTCTGGTGGTAGAGACCTTGCCCGATGGTGATCTGCGCATCTGTTTTGCCGGTTTGACCGGCGGTTATTCGGCTGCCAGTGTGTTGGGGCTGGACACGGTCACATTTATGGACCCCGAAAAAGAGATTCCGCTGGTCTTTGAATGTTGGGAAAAGTGGCTGCGCGACGCCGAGATCTGTAACTCGCTTGCCGACGTCGATTTTATCGAAATTCACGCCTTCGGTTGCCAACCCAAGACGCCCAATCCGCTGGTCGATCCAGAAGGTTATATCAAAGAACAGGAACGTCTGCGCACGGCCTATCGCAAGGCCTATGGCAATTATTTCCGAGAACACTGTCCCGATAATGGGCTGCCCGCCCGTTTCACGGTGCATGTGGTCGATGTGCCGGATCGGGCCGCTTCCTATGAGTTTTATGGGGTTGCCTTGTATCAGAAGGCTTTACAAAAAGTGTCTGAACCGCTGGAGGACGCGGCCGCTACGAATCCGATGGAAGCTATGCTTGATGCGACTTTGCAAGAGCAGATGCAAGCAGACAATCAAGAATCTAAACAGTAACCCAACGGGAGGATTTTTGTGAGCGCTGAATTTCAATATGACCTGCTGCTCAAAAATGGTCACGTCATCGATGGCCTCAATCACGTTGATGGCAAATGTGATGTGGCGATTACCGGCGGCAAAATTACCAGTGTCGCGCCCGACATCAACCCCGCGCTGGCTGCCAGAATCGTCGATGTCACTGGCCATTACGTCACGCCCGGCATTATCGATATCCACGTCCATGTCTATCACACGCGCGAGCCAGAAGGCCTGAGCATTATGGCCGATTCGCACTCGTTCCGCTCCGGCGTGACGACGATGGTGGACACCGGCACAGCGGGGGCCAAACACTTTCTGCATTTCAAACGTACCGTGATTGACCAAGCCAAAACGCGCATCTTTGCCTACATTAACATTGTGGATCTGGGGATGACAGGCGATTTTGAGCAAGACATTCGTACGATGGACCCTGAGCTAGCCGCCTCGATCGTGCTAGCGTACCCAGATATTTGCGTCGGCATCAAGACGGCGCACTATTGGACGCGCCTGCCCTGGGACGCGGCTCATCCGCCGTGGGCTGCCGTTGATCGGGCGGTCGAGGCGGCCAATATTTGTAAAAAGCCGGTAATGGTCGATTTCTGGCCGCGACCACCCGAACGTAGCTACGAAGAATTGATTCTGCAAAAGATGCGCCCCGGTGATATCCACACCCATATGTACGCGCAGCAGTTTTTTATCCTGGATCAACAGCAGAAACTTAAGTCCTTTGTCTTTGCCGCGCGCGACCGCGGTGTGATCTTTGATGTGGGCCATGGCGCGGGCAGTTTCTGGTTTCGCAATGCGGTTCCGGCGATGCAACAAGGTTTTGGCCCAGATTCAATTAGCACGGATCTGCACACCCACAATATTCATGGCGTGGTGGTGGACATGCAGACAACGATGAGCAAAATCTTGAACATTGGGATGCCGTTGCCAGAGGTGATCTATCGTTCCACAGTGACACCAGCGAACGAAATCGGCCACCCCGAATTGGGCAATCTCTCTGTCGGCGCTGTGGCCGATGTGGCGGTCTTTAAAGTGCTGAGCGGCGAGTTCGGTTTTGTCGATTGTGGCAAGGCTACGCTCAAAGGTGATAAGAAATTCGAATGCGCGCTCACGGTGCGCGCCGGTGAGATCGTCTTTGATCCAACTGGTTTGAGCATGCCCGCCTGGACAGAGGCCCCGGCTGCTTATTGGAAATTGCCCTGGTAAGTTGATTGACTGACAAAACTTATGAATATCTTCGCGTTCTTTGCGGTGAAAAAGCGATTTTTCAATCGATCAACCTGGTAAGTGTGGGTTAAATGGCATGAAGGTCATGTCAGTGTTCACCATTTTGATCCTTATTTCATGATTCAAGCGGAGGTGACCGTGGCGGTTATTGAGCAGCAACTGACGCGAACAAAGCCGATCGACAACGGTGGTTGGCTGGGCAAGTTGGTGGGCGCCCACTCCCAATTCCAAGTTCGTCGCGCCCTGTGGGGCTATGTATTTGCCTTGCCTTGGATTTTGGGCTTGTTGATCTTCTGGATCGGGCCAATTGTGGCCTCACTCTATTTCAGCTTGTCGGAATATGATATGCCCGGCACGCCAACCTTTATTGGGCTAGCGAACTACCAAAAGGCCTTTACTAGCGACGATCTCTTCTGGCCATCGTTGGCGCGCACCTTTCAGTTCACGGGCATGTATGTGCCCGTGGCGGTGATCGGTGCCCTGTTTTTGGCGGTTTTATTGAACCAGAAGCTAACGGGCACGAATGTCTACCGCACAGTCTTTTTTATCCCCCACTTGATCCCAGCAGTAGCGTTAGCTGTGCTCTGGATCTATTTGTTGCAACCAAGGTTAGGGCCAATTAATAACGTGCTGCGCAGTATTGGTGTTCACGACCCGCCAAAGTGGTTGGCCGCACGCAGCTCTGCGCTTTATTCCTTGACGCTGATCAACGTCTGGGCGGCCGTTGGCGGTAACACGATGTTGATCTTTTTGGCTGGTCTCCAGGGCGTTCCCCAGGAATTGTACGAAGCGGCCAATATCGACGGCGCCACCGCCTGGAAGAAATTTCGCCATGTCACCCTGCCCTTGCTGACGCCCACGATCTTCTTTAACGTGGTGCTGGCGATCATTGGCGCTTTAAAAGTTTTCACGACCGCCCTGGTCGCCACGCAAGGGGGACCTTCGTATGCTACCTGGTTTTTTGCGCTGCATATCTATACCGAGGCCTTCCAATATTCGCGCTTTGGGTATGGCAGCGCCCTGGCCTGGATTTTGGCCCTGATCTTACTCTTCTTCACCTTCATCCAAGTGCGCAGTTCGCGGCGCTGGGTGCATTATGAAAGTGGTTAAATCCCAGTAATTAGTAAATAGGTATTAGGCGGGATGAAAGATGGGATGTACGGAGATCGGTGAAACTCATCAACCTGCGCACCACACTTACGATCCCCTGCTTACTATTTACTCTTCCTATCCAAGGGTGGCAAAATGACCCCAATTCCTATGACACACACGCATTACGATCCAAAACCAAAGTTGACGATCAACCGCGTGCTGCTCTATGTACTTGTGATCGTGCTCTGTATTTTGTTTGGCTTTCCACTCTTCTGGACGTTGATGAGTTCCTTAAAAACGGGCCAGGAAATGGCGGTTTTCCCGCCACTCTGGGTGCCGAAAATTCCGCAGTGGAGCAACTATGAGAAGGTGCTCTTCCTGCCGCGTATCCCGGTGATCTTTTGGGTGATGAACTCAACGCTGGTGGTTGTATTGGTCACGATTGGCTCGCTGATCACGGCGTCGCTCACCGCCTATTCGATGGCGCGCTTTGAATATCGTGGCCGCAATCTTCTGTTTATGATCACCTTGGCCACCTTGATGCTGCCCTCCTACGTGACTTTAATTCCGCAATTTGTGCTCTTCTTCAAACTGGGCTGGATCAATACGTTGTTGCCGCTTTGGGTGCCAGCCTGGTTTGGCGGTGGCGGCTTCGAGATTTTCCTGATGCGCCAATTTTTCCTCACGCTGCCCAAAGACCTGGACGAAGCCGCGCTGATCGACGGTGCCGGTTTCTTCCGAATTTTCTGGTCGATCTTGTTGCCGCTCAGCAAACCCGTGCTGGCAACGCTTGGGATCATTACGATCATCGCCACATGGAGCGATTTTCTGGGGCCCTTGATCTATCTCAATTCGCCCGAAAAATTTACGGTCTCCGTCGGTCTGCGCTTTTTTAATAACGCACCCGACGTGGGCGGTGAACCGATCCGCCAACTGTTAATGGCTGCCTGCGTGCTTTCCATGTTACCGATGATCATCATCTTCTTCGTGGGGCAGCGCTTCTTTGTGCAGGGCATTGTGATGTCGGGGATCAAAGGGTAAGCTACTTTCCGTATCTAGCCCAACGATCTTTACTGTCCTACTGTTTCCGCGGCGGTGTACTAGCTACAATTGCTTAGGCGCGATCAAAGCATAAAGGATCCAGTAGGTGCGTGCTTTTAGCCGCACAATTGGGGTATACGCAGCACGTGCGGCTACAAGCACGCACCTACGCATGATTTTGTTCGGCAAACGCTTGATCCTTATTTCATTGAAATGGCCTTACTCATCTATTATGGCAGAGATTACCAACGCAACGTATGCGCACGCCCTCGATCAACAGGATGAACTGGCTCATTTCCGCGAACGGTTTATCATCGAAGATCCCGATCTGATCTATCTGGACGGTAATTCGCTTGGCCGTTTGCCCAAAAAGACCGCGCAACAGATGCGCCAAGCGGTGGAACAGACCTGGGGTGCGCGGCTGATCCGCGGCTGGAACGAAGGGTGGCTGACGTTGCAGGAGGAGATCGGCGGCAAACTGGCGCACCTGATTGGCGCACAGGCCGATGAAGTGGCGATTGCCGATTCCACGTCGGTGAATTTATACAAGTTGGCGCTCGCAGCCCTGGCGGCGCGGCCTGATCGGCACAAAATTATCACTGATGATTTAAACTTCCCCTCTGATCTCTATGTCTTGCAAGGCGCCGCCAAACTAGCCAGTCGCCCGCTGCAAATTGAGGTGATTCCATCTGTGGATGGCATTCATGGCCCAGTCGAAGCCTTGACCAAAGCAATTGACGCGGACACGGCGTTGGTTTCACTGTCGCATACGGCGTTTAAGAGCAGTTACACCTATGACATGACCGCTATTACGGCGTTGGCCCATGCGGCGGGCGCCATGATACTCTGGGATCTGAGCCACTCGGCCGGCGCAGTGCCGTGCCTGCTGAACGCCGCTGATGTGGATTTGGCGGTGGGTTGCACCTATAAATACCTCAACGGTGGCCCCGGCGCACCGGCCTTTCTGTATGTGCGGCGCGATTTACAAAATGTGCTGCACAACCCGATCAGCGGCTGGATGGGCCAAAAAGAGATGTTCAACTTCGATTTGGACTATACCCCAGCGACCGGGCTGCGCCGCTTTTTTACGGGCACCCCCCCGATTTTGTCGACCTTTGCGATTGAGGCCGGGGTTGATCTGTTGCTCGAAGCTGGCATGGAGCGCTTGCGGGCTAAATCAGTCCAGCAGACCGAATATTTGATCGAACTTTGGGCCGCGCGGCTGGCTCCACTCGGCTTTACCCTGAACTCGCCCCGCGCCGCCAATCAGCGCGGCTCGCATATATCACTCGGTCACCCAGACGGTTGGCGCATTGACCAAGCGCTGATCCATGAAATGAATGTGCTGCCCGATTTCCGCAAGCCCGATAATATCCGCTTTGGTATCACCCCGCTCTATACCTCCTTTACCGAGATTCACACCGCCGTAGAATGCCTGCGCACCGTGGTTGTAGATCGTCTCTATGAGAAATATAACCCAGAAGGCGCTTACGTCACCTAACCTTTGATCTCACTTTAATTACCTATATGACCATGCACGTGCTTATCTGTGACGATCAAGCCATCACCCGCGAGGGGTTGGCGTTGTTATTAAATCTGGAACGCGACATCGAGGTTGTAGGGTTGGCTGAGGACGGCGCGCAGGACCTGGAATTCACCGCCCGTTTGACGCCCGATCTGGTGCTGATGGATCTCAAAATGCCGGGCATGAATGGCGTGGAGGCGACCCGCCAGATCCATGCGCGCTATCCACAGACGAAAGTCCTTGTGCTGACGACGTATGATGATGACGCCTGGGTATTGGAGACGATTCGGGCTGGTGCGGCGGGCTATCTCTTGAAGGATACACCGCGCGAGGCGTTGATCAAAGCTATCAACAGTAGCTTCAACTTTAGGTAAACAGACTAAGCAGTCTTAAGACGCCGAGCACAATAAACCCATCGACAATAAACCAGAGCAAGCTGCGCCAAGCTGGTGTCGTTTTTTTGCGCGGCTGCGTCATTTCAATCGCAATTTTAGCGGGACCGCTAATGGTCTGTACCCTGGTGGGTACTTCGTTGCCCATTTTATTGCTCCTTGTCTATATTCTACAAAACGATCGCTTAGCCATAGCGTTGAAAAACAAAAACCTGCGATGTATACACCGCAGGTTTACTAAGGCCAATCCAATAAATAAATGTCCAGATCGGTCGACAATCATGTAATGCCACCCAAAGGGTTCCCGAAAGCGCCATCCCTGGATCATTATTTATTTTGAATCGCCTAACTTGATTACAATGATGCGGCGATAGTGTGCAAGCAAGCACCAACGGTGTTTGTTCTGTTAGCCTAATCAATATAACCGCTAAATTATCAATTAGCCTGTATCTTGCGATCTATAACAGGGTACAGATAAAGATAGAGATTTTGCCTCAACCAGTCTTAAGCGTAGATTACGCTGTGCTTAGGCCAGTAGCGGCCATTCGCCCGCGCCGCTCCGCACCAAGTCTGCTGCGCTCAAGCCGGCCAATGCTTGCACGAAGGCCTGTTTTTCGGCTAATGGGCGCTTGACCAACGTTTCAATGCGCGCGCAGATATAATCAATATCCGCCTCGCTCAGGTTAAACGGGTCGAGTAGAAAGTAGCCTTCTTCGACATGGTGGGCGCGCGTTTTGATGCTGGGATCACCTTGCGCCAACATCACCGAAAGCGCCATCGCATTTAGTCCCGCTACCGCCGGATCTACTGTAACTTTGGCGCGCGTGGTTGGATAGGGGTCAGGGCTGGGCCAGACTTCACTGACGTGGATGCCAGCTAGATTTTTCAATCCCTCAATAATCCGTTGCACACTGGCGCGCTCGGCCAACTCGATTGCGGCGCGATCGCCCTGTTCCCACATTTGCAAAGCCGTGATCAGCCCGATGATGCCTTCTTTGCCAATTTTCATCCCGCGCCCAATCCCGCGATTCTGGGCATAGGCGGCGCGGATCAGATCTAGGCGACCCGCCATGATGCCCGAGGTGGGGCCGCGAAAATGTTTGTGGCCACTACAGACCACAATGTCGGCACCGGCTGCGATCACTTCGGGCAACATATACTCCTCGGCGGCGGCGTCCACGATCACGGGCACACCTTGTTGATGCGCGGTTTCGACAAACTGGCGCAACGGGATAGAACCGTATTGCACCGTGTGATGCGAGATAACATACATTGCCGCAGCGGTGCGCGGCGAAATGCTGACGGCAAAGAGATTGCGCGGCGCGCTGTTGATTGTGCCAATAATTTTTACCTGGGCGCCGGCCAGGCGAATCCCCTGCGTGACCGGCGCGCCGTAATCAACACAATGGCCCATTTGGATAATTACTTCATCTTTCATGCCGGTCGTGTCGGGCAACTGGGCAATTTTTGCTGGTTCTGTGCCTGTCATGCAAGCCGCCACGCCCAATGTAAGCCCCGCTGCCGCACAACCCGTGACAAAGCCGGCTTCGGCACCCGTGACGCGGGCGATGGCCGCGCTGGCGCGCGCATGTAGCACATCCATCTCGAAAAACTGCGGTAGCGCCTCCGCCATCGCTTTGACAACGGCTGGCAACGCGGCTGACTGGCCATACGCCGTCAATGTACCGCTGGCATTGATCACGCGTCGCAAATGGAGTTCTTCAAAAATATCATCTTGCATAAATTGCTCTCCTAGAAAGTAGATGGTAGGCGCTAGATGGATCCAACTGATCGTCTAGCGCTTTTACGCCTGATTTGGATACATCCCCAATTTACGGATGCACCCGATCTTCCAGGAAGGGGTCAGGCACCCGCTGGTTAACGAACCAAGCTTTGACCCCTTCCTGGAAGATTTTTCCTCCTATAATTTAGGATGAATCCCCCTGATTTAAGCCATTTGACGTAAATTCTCCTTAGTGGTACATTAGTATAGCATTGCTTTTCCCATAGAACAGCGCAGCTTCTATTGGGATATTTTCTCCAACCAAGCCCGCATAGATGTAAATGTACATTTGGCAAATGTACATTTTATGGCAATTGTACATTTTACTGTACGAACATGCTAATGAATTTTGCCTGGCAAAATCACGCAGCGTATGGATAGCGTTCCAAATCTTTGCAAGGGCATGGTGGACGGCGAATTCATATTCGCCAGTTCGAATTTCACCAGTCGGCCAGGACACCATATCGCTGAGTCTTGTCACTAAATCTCATCTCAGTTTATTCCACTTCCAACCTATTGATTCGCAAGGAGGAAAGTCATGTTGAAAAAGCATGTTACCCGACGTGGTTTTATGAAAGGCATTGCCGTCGCCAGTTTGGGCGTCGCTGGCGCTCAGTTGATGGTGGCTTGCGCGCCACCGGCGGCGGCCCCCGCGGCACCAGCAGCCGGCACAACCGCGGCCAGCAACGCCCCCGCCGCCACGGATGTCACGTTACGGGTCCAAGCGGCGCCCGAAGGCGGTCAGGCTGTGATGCCAGCCAAGATGGGCAAGAAATTTGAGGCCGATACGGGCGTCAAGGTCGTGATCGAAGAGACGATTTACGGAGAAATTGAGACCAAGACGCAGACTGGTTTCATTTCGGGCACCTTGCAAGACCTCACCTATGGCCATCATCGTTGGCTGTTTATCAATTTCCTCAAGGGCATCTATCTGCCGATTGATGATCTGCTGGCCTCTGATGCGCCAGAAGATTGGAAAGATATCTACCCAAGCGTGATCGCAGGTAATTCACTGGATGGCAAAAACTTCAGCATACCTGGCGTCGTCCACCCTGGCGGTAACATTGCCATCAACTACAATAAGACCATTTTGAAGGAAAAGAATTTGCCCGAACCCAAGGCTGGTTGGACAATTAACGATTGGACGGAACTGGCCAAAGCCGCGACGGATACCGATAAAGGGATTTTCGGTTTGGCGTTTGACAGCATGAATGCGCTCCACTATTATAGCAACTTCGCACGCTCCTGGGGCAAGCCGGACTCGACCGATTGCTGGGTTATGAATGAAGACGGCACCAAACTCCAGTTCAATTCTGACCTTCACAAAGAGATCGGTACATGGTATCTCGATTTGTTGAATGCCAAAGTGGCCCCGCGCAAGGCCGACTACATTGATGATTCGGCGTATGGCATTTTTACGGCCGGCTTGAGCGCTACCCATGCCAGCACGGTTGGCAACGTGACGAACTCGATTGCGCTGGTTGGCGATAAATTCGAAATGGACGCTGTCTTGTTGCCAGTTGGTTCAGAAGGCCGCCAGGGCACCTGCTATTCGGGTAATATGCATATGATTAACAGCAAAACTGCCCATCCGGAAGAAGCCTGGGATCTGTTGAAGCTCTATTCTTCGGGCGAAGCTGGCGTTTCGATGGTGTTGGATGGAAAGTTGCAGCCCAATGGTCACAAGTCGGCGTGGACCAACCCCGATGTCAACAAGATTAACCGCATGTTTGGCGTTGCGGATGCCTTACTCACCAA
>JBBQBY010000048.1:0-22088 GCA_038318235.1 Caldilineales bacterium | reverse complement strand
GTCCACCAATCACACAATAATGGATTTGGTGTTGGCTGAGCAACTCAATTAGTTGTTCAATTAGGTCAGATTTGTCCATTGTCACAGTTTTCCAGTAGGTGAAAGCTTGCATGATTGTTCCTATTAACGCGCTGTATGCTTCCCATAACCATGTTGGCGTTTGGCCTTTTGCATATAATCCAGTAGTGCCTGATCAATCGCCGGGTCCAGCGTGGGTGGCTGGTATTCGGCGAGCATCTTTTTCCACTTCTTGTTGGCGCGCTGCCGCGTGTCGAGCGCACCGTCGATCTCCCATTGCTCGGCTGAATTATAGTCGAACAGGTCGCTGCGAAAGAAAGCGGTGCGGAAGTGGCGCATTGTATGCTGCGTGCCCAAGAAATGACCACCTGGCGCCACTTCTTGCATGGCGTCAAAGGCAAACGCTTCGTCGGAAAGGTCGATGCCTTTGGCCCAGATATGGTACATGCCCAGCAACTCACAATCGAGCACAAACTTTTCATAACCAGCCACCAAGCCGTTTTCCAACCAACCGGCGGCATGCAAAATAAAATTGACCTGCGCCATAATCGCCGGTAACATCACCTGGATCGATTCATAGCCAGCCTGCGCATCTTCAATTTTGGAACTGGAGAAGGTGCCACCCGTGCGGAAAGGTAGCTTGTAACGCGCCGCCATCTGCGAGCCGGCAAAAAGCGCCAATTGACTTTCTGGTGAACCAAAGACCGGTGCGCCGCTTTGCAAGTCAATGTTCGTCATAAACGAGCCGTAGATCACCGGCATGCCGGGCGAGATCATCTGGCACAGGGCGATGCCGGCCAGCGCTTCGGCGTTTTGCAGCGCCAACGTGCCCGCCACGCTCACCGGTGACATGGCGCCGCTCATCAAAAATGGCGTGATCAACAGGGCTTGGCGCGCCTTCGCATAGACCTTGACGCAGGCCAACATGCGCTCGTCATAACGGCGCGGGCTGCTGACGTTGATCAAGGAGAGCAGCACAGGATCCTGGCTCTTCATGCGTTCGCCAAAGAGGATTTCGGCCATACGCACGCTGTCTTCGGCGTTTTCGCCAGCCGTGACCGACCCCATAAAGGCTTTGTCGCTATACTTGATGTGGGCATAGAGCATGTCCAGATGGCGGGTTGGCACCGGCTCATCGGTTGGCTCGACCACCGTGCCGCCTGAGTGATGCAGATAGGGGCACATATAGGTCAGCTTGACAAAATTATGGAAGTCTTCCAGTTTTGCCTCACGTCGGCCCTTGTCCAGATCGATCACAAACGGCGGGCCATAGACCGGCGCAAAAACGGATCGATTACCGCCAATCAGCACATTGTTGGCTGGATTGCGCGCTTGCTGGGTGAATTCACTCGGCGCTTTACTAACATACGTCAAGATCTGTTCTTCGGTGAAATAAGCGGTTTCGCCGACAATTTTTACCCCATGCGCAGCGAGCACATCGCGCACTTCTTCGTCGTAAAAATCAATGCCGAGTTCGCTTAGAATGCGCATTGACGCATTGTGGACGCGCTGGATCGCGGCCTCGTCCAGCAAATTATATTTTGGGACGTGGTGGGTGATCTGTTGCATCGCAGGCAGCGCGGCGGCGTCACGTTGGCGATCCCGCCGTTCACGGCGCCGTTCGGTCGCCACACCAGGTTGGGCATCAGTCGTCATCAGCAAAAATCTCCTTTGAGTTGTCTGGCCATAAGCGTCTATCTGAAAACCGATATCGCCTGAGTAGCGCTAGAGTGTGAATAAGTTTTGATGGCCTAACCGGCTTATGATCGCTCAGTATCGGCGAAGGTTAAGCGTAGACGCTGGTCATTCATAGCGAGCGCATTGGGTCACGCAAGCGCATTAACGGATGTAGCCCGTTTGTGTGATCTTCCGGCCGCCCTTCTCCGACCCCCAAGGCTGTGGCTGACCATCGCTCAGGCATTGCCTGTTCGGGCTGAAAGGTGCGCTGAAAGGATGCTTGAAAATGTTGCACATGGGCGCGCATGATCAAGGCTGCTCGGTCACCGTTGCCTGTTTTGAGCGCCATCCAAATCTGACGGTGCTCTTCCATCGCCTCGCTTAAAACGTCCATTTGGTTCAGCGAAATATGCCACAGGCGGAGCACATGGCAGTAGAGCCAGTCGAGTGTCTGTTCTAGAAACTCATTGTGGGCGCAGCGCGCGATCAAGGCGTGTAGGGCGCGATCCAGTTCGATTAACTTTTGATTATCTTGGCCAGCAATCAACGTCTGGGCTTCATCGAGCAAATTTCCCATTTCGTTGAGTTGTTCGGGCGTTGCGCGCGTGGCGGCTTGTTGGGCAGCCAGCGCTTCCAATTCGAGGCGCATTTCAAAGATTTTCTGTAAGTCGGAAAAATTTAGATCCGCCACCATGGTGCCGCGCCGGGGCAGGATCACGACCAAATTTTCCAGGGCCAAGCGACGTAGCGCCTGGCGTACGGGGGTTAAGCCGACGTTTAACGCCTTGGCCAGATCCGCTTCCTCGATCAACGAAGCCGGCGGAAGTTCCAGCGCGATGATTTTGTCCTTGATCTTGCGATAAGCGACACTATTAAGCGAGTCGTCAGCCGCGCGCCGCCGCGAAGTTGTGGTTAAGATGGAGGTTGGTAACATGCAGGTTTGCGGACCCCACTGATGTTGTACTGAAATTTCAGCAGAATGTTATCATAAACGAAGCCCCAATCGTTGTCAAATTAGCGTAAAACACTGGTTTATGCTGATTTAGCATGCCAATAATCTTTATAACAGATGCCAAGGCGTCAGGAATTCTCAATTCGGACGCGGATAAACGCGGATTTGCGCAGATCAAACGGTTTGTCGATGGCATACGCTATTTGAAAGGTCGAAAAACCGATTTTTTAGAAAAAAATCCGCGTCTATCTGCGTTTATCCGCGTCCGATTTTTTTGAATTGAGAATTGCTGACAAAGCGTAAAACCCTTTGCGCAACGCAGGTCGACCATGTTATAAGCGGCCCGCTACCAACAACCAAACCTTGCACCACTTTCCTTACCTGTTATCGACCCCAATTCCTCTGCTAGATTGTTGTAACAAAATTGGTCGACCTCTTTGTGTGCGGGTGACCTCATTTTTAACACACGTTACATCCATCATTCACCATTCGCGTAGTCAAGATTGCCTTACAACTGAAAAGGAGAATTTTTGATCATGAGTAAACCTCAACGCATTCACCCCGCCGTGTTGGATGCCGCCAGCAGCTTGGGGAAGGGGAAGATCAACCGGCGTGAATTCTTGCGCTTTGCAACCCTGCTCGGCACCTCGGCTACGGTTGCCTACGCCTTGGCTGCCTGTGCCCCGCCAGCCCCTGGCGCAGCGACCAGCAACACTGCCGCACCCGCCGCTACCTCCGCAACCGCATCTGGGGCGATCAAGCGCGGTGGCACCTGGACGAGCGCCATGAAATTGCAGCAGATCGACCACCCGGCGCGCCTTTCCTGGCTGGAAGGCGCTAATATTGTTCGTCAGGTTGGCGAATATCTCACGGAAACCGACTCTGAAAATATCACGCATCCCTATCTGCTCGAGAAATGGGAAGCAAGCGATGATGTGAAGGAGTGGACGCTGTTTTTGCGCAAGGATGTCACCTTTAATAATGGCGACAAGCTGACGGCCGATGACGTAATGTTCAACTTTGGCCAGTGGATGAATAAGGATGTTGGTTCTTCGATGCTGGGCGCCTTGGGCTATCTGGGCGGGATTGGGAATGTTGAAAAGGTGGACGATTATACGATCAAGCTGCATTTGAAAGACGCCAGCATTAGCGTGCCGGAGGATCTCTTCCAATATCCGGCGTTGATCTTGCACCGGAGTTTTGAAGGCGATTTTATCAAGCAGCCGATTGCCACCGGCGCTTTTACGCTGGAAGAATACAAGGAGGGCGAACGTGCCACCTTCAAAGCGCGTAAGGATTACTGGCGCAAGGCCAAAAATGGCGATCAATTGCCCTACCTGGATCAATTGACCTATGTGTCCATCGACCATGATGCCGCGATTGCCGCGTTGCAGTCGGGTCAGGTTGATTCGATGTACAACCCCACTGCGGCTGATTGGAAGGCACTGAAAGAAGTCGCCGGTCTGAATATTATCCCGGTCAGCACGGCGCAGGTCTCCGTCGGTCGTATGCGCATGGATCTGGAGCCGTGGACAGACAATCGTGTGCGCCAAGCGCTGAAGATGTGCCAGGATCGCGCCAAGTTGATGGAATTGGCCTACTTCAGCGAAGGCGATCTGGCGCTCGACGCTCATGTGGCGCCTGCCCATCCCGATTATGCCAAACGTGATCTGCCTAAGTATGATCCAGAAGGCGCCAAGAAATTATTGGAAGAATGGGCCAAGGAGAAGGGGCAAACCCTACCGCTCAAGGTCAAATTAGCCACCAAAAACGATTTGGAAGAGCCAGGCATTGCCCAGGCTTTGAAGGAATTGGCCGCACCGGGTGGCTTCGACATTGAATTGGACATCACAGCACCCGATGGTTACTGGAATCGTTGGACCGAAGTGGATCTGGGCATCACCGCTTGGACGCACCGCCCGCTTGGTACGAATGTCTTAAATCTGGGGTATTCGGTGGATGCCGATGGCAAGCCGGTGCCGTGGAACGAAAGCCGCTGGACAGATAAGGAATTTATGGAGAAGTTGCGCGCCGCCAATAGCACATTGGATCTGGAGAAACGGCGCGTCATTATGGGCGAATTGGAAGACATCATGCAGGAACGTGGCCCAGTCTTTATCAGTTTCTGGAAGCATGTTTGGAACATTACCCGCGCCGAGTTCAAGGGCGTGCAAAGTCACCCGACGGGGTATGATCTGATGTATGAAGTGTGGAAAGATGCGTAAATTGTAGACAAGAGGACAGGGAGACAAGGGGACAGGGGGACAAGGGGACAAGGAGAGCGTGTAAACGCACATCTTTCTTCGTCCTTACCTCCTTGTCTCCCCTTCTCCTTGTCCCCTTGTCTCCCTGCTTCTGCCCCGTCATCGTTTGAACGGAGTAACGTATGGCTCGCTTTATCCTACGCAGTGTGATCTCCACGATTATCACGATGTTGTTGGTCTCTGGGCTGCTCTTTTTCTTGCTGGAAGTAGCTGGCAACAATGTGGTGACCAAGCTAATCGGCGTTTTTGCCACGCCGGAACAGGTCACTTCTTTCCAGAATCAACTCGGCCTGGATGCGCCGGCCTGGCAGCGTTATGTCGATTGGCTGATTGGCAATGATTGGCGCGCGCGCGGCCAGGTGGGCTATAGGTTAGTGGCTGCGCCGAATGCCAAGTCTGGCGAGGCTGAATGGTGGGCGGATGTGCATGGTCAATTGACGCGCTGGAAGATGGAGAAGGGCGAACTGTTCGCTGTTTTGCGCAAAACCGACGGCTCCACCGCTATGCAGCCGGCTGGCAATGTTTGGAAAAGTGACGCCAATGGTCAACAAATTTTCTGGGGCGTCGATACCAAGAACAATGCGGTCGAGTGGGTCAAGGGTAAGCCCGCCGCTGTGATGGAATTGACCAAAGCCGGTATGCGCGCCGAAGGGGATGGCCCGATCGATTATATTCCGCTGCGCAAAGGATTTTTACGCGGCGATCCCGGCATGTCTTTGCAATATGGCCGCCCGGTCGCCTTTACGCTGTTTTCGCGCATCCGCAACACCCTCGTGTTAGCCGCTACGGCCTTTATCGTCGTGATGCCGCTGGCTTTGTTGCTTGGCATTATCGCCGGCGTCAATGCGGGGCGCATGACCGATCGGGCGATTTCGATCACGGGGCTGGCGTTTACGGCGACGCCAGAATTTGTCACCGGCATCTTCTTGATCCTGATCTTCGGTGTCTGGCTCAAATGGTTGCCCGCCGCCTCAATCTTTTTAAGTGACAATGATATTTTTAATTTCAAGTTGATCGCGCTACCTGTGCTTACGCTGACGGCAGTCGAATTAGGCTATGTGGTGCGTATGACGCGGGCCAGCATGGTGGAAGTGATGGATTCGCCGTATATTCGCACGGCCATTATCAAAGGGCTGCCATTTCGCCAAGTTGTCATGCGCCACGCCCTACGCAATGCACTGATGGCGCCAATTACGGTGATCATGTTGCATGTCAACTGGCTGATTGGCGGCATCGTCGTGGTCGAAGTGCTCTTCGGCTTTCCAGGCTTGGGCAACTATATCTATTCGGCGGCCATGTTTGGCGACTACAATGCGCTGGAAGCGGCTGCGATGTTTACGGTGGTCGTCGCGGTGATCACCCGCTTGGTTGGCGATCTGATCTATACCTTTTTGAACCCACGCATTCGTTATGCTTGAGTAAAGTTGGTTGAATCGTCCACAAACCCGCCGCGCCCAATGGGCTTCCGATTCGGCGGCTGATACGCAAAAGCCCGTTGAAACGGGTTCACACATGTCCTTAACGTGTTTTAACACGTTTCTTATAGCAGGCGGTGAATTCATTCACCGTTAATTTTCAGGAGTTTATCAATGGCTGTAGCACAACCAATCGCCGGTCGCTTGGCAAAGCCAACGCGCTGGTCGAAGCTTTGGAACAGCATATCACTGATTTTTGATTCACGCGTTGCGACGATTGGGTTGGCGATTGTGGCTTTTTGGCTGCTGGTCGGTCTCATTTCGATCTTCTGGACGCCCTATGCGCCGAATGCGAATGCCTTTGCAAAAAATTTGCCGCCGAACTCAGTCAACTGGCTGGGCACTGATCTGCTGGGGCGCGATATTCTGTCGCGGCTGATGCAGGGCACCCAGGTGATTTTGCTCAAAACCCGCTTGCCTGGCGCCATTATTCCAGGTGGCGTGGCGTTGTGGGGCGTTTTGGGCGCGATCTTGTTTGGCGCGATTTTGGGCCTAAACGCTGGCTATCGCGGCGGTTGGTGGGATCAGATCATCATGCAGGCGCTCGATGCCCTGGTTGCCTTCCCGGTGATCGTCTTCTACTTGGTGATCGTAAAAGCATTTGGCCAGGGCGATCTGGTCGTGATCTTGGCGATCACGCTGACCGGTACGCCGGGCATGGCGCGCCTGGTACGCAGTATGACCTTTGATCTAAAGACCCGTGACTATGTGCGCGCGGCACAGACGCGCGGGGAAAGCGCGGTCTACATCATGTTTCGCGAGATTCTGCCCAATGCGATGGGGCCGCTGCTGGTTGATGCGATGCTGCGGATTGGCTATGCCATTTTTGCGATTGGCACTCTGGGCTTTTTGGGCATTGGCCTGCCGCCTCCCGATCCCGATTGGGGCAGCATGGTCAACGAGGCACGGCGCAATATCTTTGTCAGCCAGTGGGCCGTGATCTGGCCAGCACTGTCAATTGCTTCACTGGTAATCGGCCTGAACCTGATGGCTGATGGCCTGCGCGAGGAGATCACACGTTATCAAAAGTAGACAAGCCGTCATAAGGAACTAATTGTCTAAGATTTCTCGATTTTATGGTCTGTATGTCGCATAAATTGTATCGGGTAGCTAATTTTGCCATCACGGCTCAATATACCTTATGGATAAAATTTACTGATGGATTAGAACGAACGATTAGTTTCGAGCCAGTATTATATGGTGAGGTTTTTGGCCCGCTACGCGATGTTGTACTCTTTAATCAAGTCCGTTTAGATGAACAAGCCCGGGCCTTGATTTGGCCTACAGGTGCTGATTTTGATCCAGAAACCCTTCACAACTGGGACGAAGCAGAGATGGCTGAGCTTGGGCAACGGTGGGCGGCAGTCTCTGTATCTCGAATTTTTGTCTAAGCAAGGATAATAATCAAATGCCTTTAGTGGATCACAACGCCGCGCCTGTTCTCAAAGTCGAAGACCTGGCCGTCGCCTATAAAGTCCGGGGCGGCGAAGTAGAAGCCGTCCAGAATGTTGGCTTTGAAATCCACCGTGGCGAATCGCTTGGCATCGTCGGCGAATCCGGCTGTGGCAAGAGCACGGTGGCCTGGTCGATTGTCAATTTTTTGGGCAATAACGGCTATGTGAAACGCGGCAGTATTCGCTTTATGGGCCAAGAATTGGTGGGCCAACAGGGCGAAGCCTTGCGCCAACTGCGCGGCAACCAGATTGCGATGGTTTATCAAGATCCGATGCAGGCGCTCAACCCATCGATGCGCTTGGGCGAACAGATGACCGAAGTGCTCTCGGTGCATCGCAAACTAAGTCATACCGAGGCAGAAAAGCGCTGTTTAGAAATGTTGGAACGCGTCTATATGCCCGACCCGGCCAGCGTCATGCGCCGCTATCCGCATCAGATTTCTGGCGGCCAACAGCAGCGGGTGGTGATTGCGATGGCGTTGCTCAATAACCCGGCTTTGCTGATTATGGACGAACCGACCACGGCACTGGATGTGACGGTCGAAGCCGCTGTGCTTGATCTGGTGGCCGAACTGCGCCGCGATTTTGATACCGCCATTATCTTTATTAGCCACAACTTGGGCGTTGTGGCGCGGGTTTGTAATCAAGTGGGCGTGATGTATGCGGGTGAAATGGTCGAACGCGCCAATGTGAACGAACTTTTCCAACAGCCGCAACATCCGTACACGCAGGGTCTACTGCGCGCGATTCCCAAGCTGGGCACCGACAAAGTGGGCAGTGTGCTCTATCCCATTCCTGGCCGGGTGCCACCGCCCAACCAGCGCCCCACTGGTTGTGTTTTTTCCCCGCGTTGTGATTATGTCCGCGACCGTTGCCACACTGAGCGCCCCCACTTGCGGCCCTTAGACAATGGCACTTGGGTGCGCTGTCATTTCGCCGAAGCGATTGACCCCGCGCGCTGGACGCCACCGGCAGATTTGGCCCTGCCCCAATTGAACCAACCACGCCCGACCGGTGCGCCTATTTTGGATGTGCAGGCGCTGAAAAAGTATTATCCGGTGCAAGGCAGTTCGTTGACCGATATGCTGGGTTTTGGCGAAAAACGCCAGGTGCGCGCCGTGGAAAATGCCAGTTTCACGGTGACAAAAGGCAGCACCCTCGGTATCGTTGGCGAGTCTGGCTGCGGCAAGAGTACGCTGGTCAAAACGATTATCGGCCTGGAAGACAGCACGAGTGGTAAGGCTGACTTTATGGGTTTTGACATCACTGGCGATTTGAACACGCGCAATGTGCAGCTGATTCAAGAACTGCAAATGGTCTTCCAAAATCCCGATGCCACGATGAATCCGTCCTACACCGTTGGTCAGCAGATCGCCCGGCCGATGCAGCGCTTTGGCACTGTGCCCAAAGATCAGGTGCGCGGCGAAGTGATGAATTTATTGCACAAGATGCGCCTGAGCGAGAATTATTTTGATCGCCTGCCCCGTCAACTGAGTGGTGGCGAAAAACAGCGGGTTGGCATCGCGCGCGCCCTGGCCAGCCGCCCCGATCTGATCCTCTGCGACGAGCCGGTCAGCGCACTTGATGTATCGGTGCAGGCCGCGATTCTAAATTTACTCTTAGAAATCCAGCAGGAATTCGGCACCACCATGCTCTTTATTGCGCATGACCTGAGCGTGGTGCGTTTTTTCTGTGACGACATCGCGGTGATGTACCTGGGCCAAATCATGGAAATCGGGCCTGCCGAAGCGATCTATGCGCCACCCTATCATCCGTATACGGAGGCGCTGCTCTCCGCTGTACCGATCCCAGATCCAACCGCGCAGCCAAAGCGCATTCGTCTGGAAGGGACGGTGCCCAGCGCGCTCAACCCACCCAGCGGCTGTCGCTTCCACACGCGTTGCCCGCGCCGTCAACTCCTCCCTGATGGCGGCAAAATCTGCGCAACCGAGCTTCCGCCGTGGCAGGAAGTGGGCGATGGCCATCGGATCTTCTGTCATATTCCGCTGGAGACGCTGCGCACGTTCGAGCCAGTGATCCAACAGACCAAACCGCTGGCGACTGTCGGCGGATAAAGCCCAGATAAAAGAACACAGACTGGAAGAACACAGACTGGAAGAACACAGACTGGAAGCTCATCCGCATGTTTATCCAACAATCCTTCATCGGGCCAGCCGACTTTCCGGCGATCATGGCGTTGACCGCGCAGGCGCCGGTGGAGCAATGCAGCGTGACTGCATTGCCCTATCAGCTTAGTTCTTGGGCCTTTGATACGTCAGATAATATTGGCTTGTGGGTGGATCAAAGCGGTCGCTTGGTCGGTTTTGCGGTTTTGCAGATCCCGTTTGCGAATTTGCATTACGCGCTGCACCCGTCTGTAGCTGGTGACGCGTTGGAAGCAGCCCTATTCGCTTGGGTGGTTCAGCGCGCGCAACAGATGGCAAACCAGAGCGGCCAGCCCTTTACCTTTACGATTAACGTGGCGGAGCGGCTGGCCCCTACACTGGATCATCTGCGCGCCCTGGGCTTTGCTCGCGAAGACCCAGGGCGCGTTTTGTTGGCGCGGCGTTTGGACGAAACCGTGAACGCACCGCAATTACCTGAAGGTTTCGTTCTGCGCCATTTGCAAGGCGAAGCGGAGGTGGCGGATGCGACCGCTTTGCTCGCCGCGGCCTTTAACATTACAACGGTGACCGTGGAATGGCGACGGCGCATCTTGCAGCGCTCAGAATATCGGCCAGAATTGGATGTGGTCGTGGTGGCGCCTGATCAACGATTGGCTGCTTTTTGTCTATGTTGGCTACACCCAGAAGGCGCGCTTGGTCAGATCGAGCCGATGGGCACACATCCTGATTTCCAGCGGTTGGGGCTGGGACGGGCGGCTTTGCTGGAAGGGTTGCGGCGTTTACAGGCGCACCGGGCAACGCTGGCCTACGTCGGCACAAGCGCCGGAAATTTTCGCTCGTTGGGGATGTACCACTCGGTTGACTTTACGTTGCACCATCATAAGCTGAGCTATACGCAGACGTTTCTGCCTAGATAAGCGAGCCATGAGCAAATTGACGTTTTTACGCTAATCCGTCGGCCTGGTCGGCGCGCTGAACATAGGGCAAGCCACAAATCCAAGCAATGTCGATCTCACCCCGATCTAAGCGCGCATACCGTTCTGTCCAATCGATAGCATCGATAAATTCGACGTGTAGCGACAAACGTTCACTGCGGTTGCGTCCAGACTCGGGGCATGGCAAGAAGTGAAGCGGAGCGGGTTCACTGCTTTTTCAGTTCCATTGTCCCCGTATCAATGCGCAACGCTTCGAGCGCATCCCAATCCAACGTGACGCCTAATCCCGGCGCGTCTGGCAAGGTGACAAAGCCTTGTGCATCCGCTTCCAGTGGCGCGGGCAGGATGTAATCGCGGCGCGCGGGCGTCCATTCGGGCGGATCGAAAGGAAATTCGATAAAAGGCGCGGTCGAAAGTGCGGCGGCTACCTGTAAATTGACCAGCAACACCAGCCCATCACCCCACGTGTGCGGTGAATAAATCGCCCCGGCCGCTTGCACCGCTTGCGCCAATTGGCGGGCGCGCAACACACCCGTGCTCCACGCCACGTCCGCTTGATAAACATCGAGCGCATGGTGGTGTAAACATTCCTGAAATTCGGCGTAATCCCGATTGCCCTCGCCGCCAGCAATGCGTACCTTCGCCCGCTTGCGCAATTCCGCCATGCCCCGGTAATCTGTGCGCCAGAGCGGCTCTTCCAGCCAGTAGACATCCAGTTCGGCCAGCGCATCGGCCACATAGAGCGCCGTCTTGAAATCCCACAGCACCCGCGTGTCCCACGGCATGCGCCAACCTTGGTTAGCATCCACCAGAACGTCCATTTGTGGGCCAACCGCGTTACGAACGGCCCGCGCAACTTCGAGATTTTCCTGCACGGTCGGTGCATAAAAGCGCACTTTGAGCGCACCAAAGCCGCGATCACGCAGCGCACGGGCCGCCGTGGCGCGTTCTGGTGTGGCGCGGCGTTGGCCCATCGAGGCATAGAGCGGAATCTTGTTGCTGCGCCCGCCGAGCAACTTCCAGAGTGGTTGGCCGCTGATCTTGCCCATCAAATCCCACAAGGCAACTTCCAACGGCCAGCAGCGCCCATACATAAATTGTAAATTGTCGAGCAGTTGGACGTGCCGTTCGATCTCAAACGGATCGCGCCCTAAGAAGAGTGCTTCGTGTCCAGCAAACCCCAGCATGGCGTCACCAGAGCCTACACCTTCATAGTCACCGGCGCGCACGCGCACAATGGTGTTCGTGTGGCTGACGCGCGGTTGTGGGTCCCAGGCGGCATGGAAGGGCGGGTCGAGCGGAAGGCGATAATGGTGAATTTCAATCGAGTCGATGGTTGGCATAGGGTGTGAAGAGAGTGGATAAATAGTGCGGCTACGTTAGAGAATATTAACCGCACGGGCAGCAAGTAGTACGATCACGGTTAGGGAGATCAAGGCTTGTAGCATCATCAATAGCTTGGCCCAGCGTGAGAGCACGGGCACATCGGTCGGTGACAGTGCGGTGCTTGTGTTGAAGGCAAGAAACAGATAATCAACGAAATTGGGCGACCATATCGGCCGTCCGCTTGCCGTTTTTGCTGGTTCGATCGTCATCTGGGGAAATAAGAAGGCGCCGTCCTGATGACCCGCCCGCAAATCGCGGTGGTTGGGGCCACCGGCATCCAATCGCCAATACCACAGGGCAAAGACCAGGATATTGGTGATCCACAAGGCCCCCGCCGAAATTAATAACTCAGACGGCGTCTCGCGGTGGGTGGGCAAGGCGCGCACCAACAGGGCAAGTGAACCGATCATCGCAATTGTAATTACCGCGTTTACGCCATATCCTAACGCTTGATTGAGGGTATGCTGCCCGCGTTGCCTAGCCACAATGGCCGGTATGATCAAGATGGCGATAACGACAAGCAACTGCCAAGGTGGCAAGATCGCCAGTCGCGACGGCAGCGCCGCATACAGGCCGCCGTCCGCCAACAAAGCAACGATGACCGGCCAACGCGGCTCGGGGTCTAAAGAAGGCTGTCCGCTCATCTGTTTTTGATGGCTTTTTCTATTTGCTTTGATCATGCTTTAGCCAACTTGGCGCAAGCCTTATGAGGATGTCATAAGCCGTAAATTGTTTTGCCCTACCGATTCAACCGCGGATCCAACGCATCGCGCAATCCATCACCCAGCAGATTGAAGCCGAGCACGGTTAAGATTAGCGCCATGCCTGGGAAGAAAATCAGATGCGGCGCGGTGAAGACCTGATTGCGCTCCTGGCCGATCATTGAGCCCCATTCTGGTGTGGGAGGCTGTGCGCCGAGGCCGAGGAAGGAGAGCGCGGCGGCATCTAGAATTGCACTGGCGATGCCCAGGGTGGCTTGGACGACTAGTGGGGTCAAGGCATTGGGCAAAATATGGTGGAAGAGAATGCGCATAGCCGGCACACCGAGCGCCCGATCCGCCGTCACATAATCCAACGCTTTGATCGAAAGCACACTGGCGCGTGTGATGCGTGCATAGCCGGGAATACTGACAATCCCGATCGCGATCAACGTGTTGATCAACCCTGGCCCCAGCACCGTGACAATCGCAATTGCCAAGATCAAACTGGGAAAAGCCAGCAAAACATCCATCACCCGCATGATCAAATTGTCAGTCCAGCCCCCCACATAGCCCGCGATGGCGCCCAGGAAGGCACCGATCACAATCGCAAAGCTGACCGAGAAGATGCCCACGATCAGCGACAGCCGCGCGCCGTATAACACGCGACTGTAGAGGTCGCGCACGTTGCCGTCGGTGCCGAAGAAATGTTGCGGCCTGTCCGCCGGGCAGCCGAGCGCGTGAATACACGGCGGCTCACGTTTTTTTACATCCTCAACACCAATCAACGTCTGGATTGGATCGTGGGTCGCCAACACGGGAGCAAGCAGCGCGAGGAGCACCAGGATGCCGAGAATGATCATGCCTACAATCGCTGAACGTTGGCGAAAAAGATAACGCAGGGCATTTTGCCACAAACTGCGCGGCTTTAGCGACGAAAGTTGAAGACTATCGATTGGGGTGGTGGCAACAGACATATTTTTTATGGAGGTAAGGAATAGGGAGTAGGAAGTAGGAAGTAGGGAGTAGGTAGATCTGTCTGCACCTACTCCCTACTTCCTACTTCCTACTCCCAGTTTAATCATATCGAATTCGTGGATCGAGATAGGCATACGATATATCAACAATCAGATTAATCGTTACAAAGACCACCGCAATCACGAGCGTGAACGCCTGCACCACGGTGTAATCGCGCGAACTGATGGCGTCGAACAGGGTCTTGCCCACACCCGAGAAGCCAAAAATTGTCTCGGTGAGCACGGCGCCACTGAGCAATCCACCGAGCGACAGGCCGATCACGGTGACGACGGGCAGCATGGCGTTGCGTAATGCATGCCGAAAGATCACCAGGCGTTCGTTCAGCCCCTTGGCACGCGCTGTGCGCATGTAATCTAGCCCTAGCACTTCTAACAGACTGGACCGCGTCATACGCGCGGTGATCGAGAGTGGAATCGTCCCCAGCGCTAAGGTGGGCAAGATCAGATGTTTGAGCGCATCGCCCACCAATGCCCAGTTCAGGGTAAGCAGACCGTTAATAATATACATCTGTGAGATAAAATCGAGGATGACGCGCGGCGTGCCACTTAATTTTGTTAGCCCCCAGGCTTGGGCCAGTGACGGCACACTGATCCCGGCGGTCAAGCGCCCGGATGGCGGCAAGGCAAAGGCTGTTCCCTTTAAGGTTACAGCAAAGGTATAGGCCAGCAGCAAGCCGAGCACAAAGATCGGCACTGAGACGCCCAGATTGGCAATGATCATAGTGATCACATCAATCGGTGAGTTGCGCCAATAGGCGGAGATCATGCCGAGCACGATGCCAGCTAGCGTCGAAAAGATCAATGCCGTAAAGGCCAACTCAATCGTCACCGGCAGCCGTTGCGCGATCAATTTGGTCACTGGTTGCCCAAAGCGGAGCGAATCACCCAGATTACCCTTCGAGACATCGCGAATATAAATGCCAAATTGTACGGGGATCGGTTGATCCAACCCATAGCGAATAATAAACGCATCACACGCCTGAGCTGTGGCCTTTTCTCCCAGCGTGGCGTGACACGGATCGCCTGGAATCAGGCGCGCCAGGGCAAAGGTGGCAAAAAGGATGCCCAACAAGACCGGTATAGCTAAGACAAGGCGACGCAGAACGTAGAGGAACATAGTTGTAGATGGTAGATGGTCATTGGTAAGAAGTAAGTGGTAAATAGTAAGTGGTAAATGGTAAGGCGTAAATATCGCGTACTTACCATTTACCACTTACTATTTACCACTCCCCTGTTACTGCTTCGCGGGCGGTGCGTTCAAGAACGCGGTAAATAGACTGGTGAAGTAGGTGAAATCACCTGTGCGACCCTTGTGCAAGGGGCTCTTGGCGTCCCACTGAGCAACATACGAGGCGACCACGTCATTGGCGTCTAGGGTGGCACCATTCTGGAATTTGACGCCATCACGCAGCTTGAAGGTCCATTCGGTCAAGTCGGCGTTGGCGCTCCATTCTTTGGCCAAGGAAGGTGAAACTTCGCCCGTACCCGGCGCAAACATCAGCAACGATTGCATGATCTGTTCGCAAGCGCGTAAGGTCTCGCCGTCGGTCTCATCGGCACAATAGATGCTGATCGGTTCAGCATTCTGCATAAAGATAAAGGTGTCGCGGCCACCGGGGTTCATCAGCCCGAACTGTTCTGCACCAACGGCCGAGGCGTACGCGCCTTCGACGTCGGCTTTATACGCGATAGCGTTGCCACCATGCGCAATTGGGATCATCGGCGCGTGCTCTTTAATCAACTCGTTCGCCTTGACATAGAAGGGATAACGCTCTTCTGCCGTGGCGTGCGTAGCGCCACCTTTCAGTTGTTCCCAAATATCTTCAAAGCCGGGGCCAAAGCTCTTAGAAGCGCCAGGGCCAAAATGTACATCGAGGAAGTTGGTGGCATCGGGATAGTCAGCGCCCCAACCGAGCAGGAATAAGCCCTTCAACTCACCCTTGGCGGCGGCATCCAAGAACGCACCCGATTCCATCACTTCGATCTTGGCGTCGACCCCAATCGTTGCCAGTTGGGCTTGAATGTCTTGGGCAATCGTCCCTGGATTGGGGAAATAGCCGCGCACGACATCACGATAGGCCAAGGTAGTCTTGAAGCCGGGCAATACGCCAGCTTCGGTCAACAGCTTCTTGGCTTGTTCTGGATCATACTTGTACCAATCAACTTCTTTGGTAAAGCCGAAGAGCGAAGCGGGCATGAACTGGGTGGCTACGCTCGATCCGGGCGGATAGAAGTTCTTCACCAGGCGATCTTTGTCAATCGCCATCGCAAAAGCCTGGCGCACTTTTTCATTGTCGAAGGGGGGATAGCTGCGGTTCCAGCCCATGTACAGCACATTTTGGCTGGAGCGCGTCTTGAGTTGCAAATTTGCATCCCCTTCAATCGTGCCAAAGTCATCAGGGCCCGGATTGTCGATCGAATCGACGGTGCCAGCCTGCAATTCAACCAAACGTTGGGCGCTTTCGGCGCTCCAGCGGAAGATCAAATTCTCGGTCTTGGCTTTCTCACCCCAATAGCCGTCAAAGCGCTTCAGGATCAACTGATCGCCGCGCTTCCATTCGGAGAGCATATACGGGCCGGTGCCGTTCGGGTGCTCGATCAGATCGCCGCCACCGCCGGTCTTTTCCAGATAATCCGCATCGTTAATGCCATTGGACGAGAAGGCCACCTTGGAGGGGAAGGCCGGGTCGGCGAAGCAGAGGGTCATCTTCACGGTCATGGCATCAACTGCTTCGATCGACTTAAATTCGCCACCGTAATCGCAGTTGTCGGCGGCTAGCTTCATGGGCTTAAATTCGCCAGCGGGGGCGGCGGCCACTTCGGTTGTTGTCGTTTGGGTGGTGGTGACTTCGGTGGTGGTGCCAGCCGAGGTCGCGGCCGGCGCTTGTGAACCGGTCGTCGGGGCCGCCGGCGTACACGCTGCCAGCGTAAGGCCGATAACCGCCAAGCCGGTCAACCAGCTTTGCCTGATAGATTTGAACATAACTTATCTCCTGTTTATAACGGCTTGTAACAACGGTGTGGTAAACAATGTGAAATTGGGATAGGCGACTTTCGTCCAGCAAAGATTGGATGTGGGCGAAAATATGATGGCTCACAGAGCGCTAGTAAACAGTATAACACGGTGGATAGTACACGGCCAATCAATTTTTGGCTAGATTAACAAAATTAAAGGTTCGATAGGTATCCGCGGCGCCGCGGATACCTATCGAACCGAAGCTAGCAAAGTAATCATTATGCTACGCAATTAGCGATTATCACACTGGTTGACTGACAAAAAGCTTTTTTACCGCAAAGGTCGCAAAGATTTTCTTTGCGACCTTTGCGGTTAGATAAGTTTTGCCCTTCAACCAGCATTCTCTTGTCAAGCTCTAATCTCCGAAAATGAGCCGTTTAGCGGCGGATCAATGGCAGATAGAGTGAGTTGTCGGTTGGTGGTGGCGTCTCGCTATACGGGCCGCCGAGTAGACCGCCGACCAGGACGCCATTGTTATTCTTGCTCAACTCGGCTGGCGTATTATCCGGGTCGAGCCTGAGATAGAGCGCTTGCAAGCCGGTGGCTGCCGCGGGCGTATTGGCCAAGTTGAGCACGCCAGTCAATTCGACGTAGCCACCGGCTTCGATTGCCGGGATGGCGATTTGTCCGAGCGCATGATGGTCTGACTGGTCGGGTGATTTATCCCATATCGCCAGATTGGTGGCGGCGCTTGCCCAGTTACCCCGGTTCTCCGCGCGCAGACTAATCGGCGTTTCGTTGCCAGGATCGTGGCCCCAACCAATCAGGGCTGGCGTAGTGCTGAGATCGGGGAAGATGTTGACCGTCGTACCGACCAAGTTGTCATCAAGCTGGCTATCACCCATTGTATTATTCGGATCGACCGCCCAATAAAGCTGGTGGCTACCAGGCCCCAACAGGCTTGCGGTCACCCAACTTGAACTTTCCAGCGCAGCCGTGGGCGTGATCGGGATTTCCGCAATTTGTGGTCCTGTGGGGCTATTGAGGCGCAGGGTGGACGTGAGCGCAACCCGACTATAAAGCCCACCATTTTGGCTAACGGCGATCCGGGCAATTGCCCCGTCGGTCGCATACGTCGTTGGTAACGAGGATGCCGACAAGGCGCTGCCCACCGCTGCGACGTTGTCCGTGTACACGGCTTCTCTGAAGACGCGTTCAAAGGTGTCCGTCGCGAGTGGATTAATTTCCACGTTGTATAAGTGATCACCCAAGGCCTGGCGTGTTGTCGCAAAGCTCAGGGTAATCGCCGCGCCGGTGCTGAGGGTCGGCAACAGTTGCGTCCCCAATACGGTCGTCTCCAGGTCTTGATTGATTGCCTTCAAGACCACCGGCACCTTGTCCGCAGGGATCGCCAAATCACCGGTATTGTGGATCACGGCTTGAATCGTCAGCGGATCGCCGGGCTGGGCTGTGAGTGGCGAGACCGTCAGATCGCTGTTGGCCCGTGACCGCCGCACCCGCGTAGACTTTTTGGCCTTGGCTTGCGTTTTCCTTGCCGTTCTCTGCGTCTTTGCGTTAAGCTTTTTTGTTACCCATTGCGCAACATGCGTTAATAAGCCTGCCGATAGAGTTGTTCCAGCGCGGCTTGAGTGACAGAACGGGGATTCGTCGTGTGGTTCAAATCGAGGATTGCTTGGGCAGACAAGGGATGGATCATGGCCTCTTGGACGCCCGCATCACTCAGGCGCGTGGGTAGCCCGACATCTACGAGTAACTCGCGCACGGCATCCACGGCGCGTGTTGCTTGTTGGCGAATTGATCCAATGTGGCCGGCTACCGGATCCAAACGGCTGGCGATCTTTGCATAGCTTTCTAGCGCGCCGGGCAACGTGTAGGCCATTTGATACGGCAGCATAATCGCATTCGCCAGGCCATGCGGCACGTTGGCGATGCTCGATAGTGGATGGGCGAGGGCATGGCACGCGCCAAGCCAATTGGAACTGATCGCAATCCCACCGAGCATCGCGCCTTGCATCACGTCGGCACGGGCCTGGGCGTTGTTGCCCTGCACGACGGCCACCCGCAAACTGCGGCCAAGCAACTCAATCCCATAGAGAATCATCGGATCGAGCGCGGGTTGATGATTATTCGTTGAGACATAGGCTTCGATCAAATGGGTTAGCGCGTCCATGCCCGTGGCGGCGGTGAGAAATGGGGGCAGGGTCAAGGTCAACGCCGGATCGCACAAAGCCACATCTGGCAACAGGGCTGGCCCGCCGATGCCAAATTTGCGCTGTGCGCTCGTGTCGGTGATCACGGCCCAGGGCGTCACTTCGGCGCCGGTGCCGGCAGTGGTCGGGATGGCGATCATCGGCGGCATTTGCTGGCGCGTTGGCACGGATCGCACCTTGTCGCCTTGCAGCAGATAAGAATATTCGGTGATGCTGACCCCGGCTGGGCCACCCGCCAACTCGCGCACCGCTTTGGCGGTATCCATCCCGCTGCCACCACCGATCCCGACGATCAGATCCGCCCCGCTGGCGCGAAACGTCGCGGCAGCTGCATCAACTGACTCGACACTCGGATTGGGCACGACTTTATCGTAGACCGTATAGGAAAGCCCCGCCGCATCAAGCGCAGGTGTAATCTGGTTGAGTAGGCCCGCGGCAACTACGCCCGGATCGGCGATGATAAAGACGCGGGTCGCGCCGAGTGCTTTGGCTGCTTGACCCAGTAAGGCGGATGCCCCAAAGCCAAAGTGAGTTTGGCCCGGCCAGACGTAAGTCGAAATTTGTGATAGCACGGAAAGCTTCCTCTGATTGTTTTTAAAGAATTGATTGTAACGACTAAGCCGCCCCTTGGGCGCGGGTGGGGCTTGGTAGTTACGATTGATTGTACTATGTTGGATAATCGGTCTCAATTAACGAACGCATGGCTGTAGTAACGGCAGTCATCAGTGACGACGCCCCTGTATTCTGCAAAAATGTGCGCGCTTCAAGGGGCGGCCCAAAGGCGACCTTGACCGTGGTGGGCCGATAAGTAGGGATGATAATTTGCAGGGTGGAGGCTAACCATTCCTGGTCTTTTTTCGCGCGCCGTAGCCAGCGCAGCGGCGTACGCTGTGCCCTAGCCGATAACACGCCGCTGACCAATACCGGTACAATTTGGGTTGCCGGCACCAGGCGCGTAAAGAGCGCAATGCTCTCCGACCAATTTTGTAACGATGCGATTGCGCCAGGTAATACAGCCGGATCGGGTTCAATCTGCCCGGCTGGGAAGGTCAAGATCGCGCCACCACTGCGCAAATGATTGGTCGTGGCGCGAATCGCCGCCAGGTTATTGCTGGCCTGCTCGTCAATGTAAATCAATTTGTCGCTGGTATGTGGCAAGGCGCTCAGAAAAGGCCGGCTGGCGGCGATCACGCGCAGATCCGGGCGCACAATGCTGGCAAAGAGCGCCATGGTGTCGGTCATGCCGGGGTGGTTGGCCAGTAGTAGCACAGGTCCCGTGCTCGGTACGTGCGCCTGGCCGCTGATCTGGAGCGTTGCGGCGAAGGCTTGCATCGCCCACTGGCCACCGGCGCGTAAGCCCGTTTGGCCGACTAGCGCATCATAGTGCATGATTTTATGCGCAAACTGGCGCGCTGGCCACCAACACAAAGCCGCTAGCAACTGGCGCCCCCCTTTGATCTGTTCCAGACCAAAGGCCTTGAGCAGATCATGGGTATTAATACGCGTTAATTGGTCTAATTGGGACAAGGGTTGGGTGGCGCTAGGACTTGGCATCATACCCATATTAAACCATGAAGGCGTCAAGTCACAAAAAAGCAGCGATCTCACCAAATAACAAAGTTTTGCAGGTTATGAGCCGGATTGGCAAGCAACGAAACCGATGTTACACTTGCACTCAAGTTCGGCTCTTTATCCAAATTGATACGATGTATGACAAATTTTATTTCAAATCAAGCCACACTGATCTTCAACCCACATGCCGGCTTCGGAGAATGGCGCCAGTTGGTGGACGAGGTCGCGCATTTTTGGCAACAGCGCGGCTGGCAAGTGAGCGTCCAGCCGACAGAATATGGGGGACATGCCACAGAATTGGCGCGTGCCGCGGTGGCCGCCAATCATGGGTTGGTCTTCGCGGTCGGTGGCGATGGCACTTTGAATGAAGTTGCCAATGGGCTCGTACATTCAGAAACTGTCTTAGCCTTTTTGCCCGTGGGCACCGCCAATTCCTTTGCGCGTGAATTGGGTGGACCGCGCCCCAATTTGTTAAATCCCAAATGGCTGTTGGAAACATCACTGATGTTGACCACTGGCTATATTCAACGGGTGGACATGGGGCGCTGTGACAATGGGCGCTATTGGTTGTTGTGGGCCAGCACGGGCGTTGATGCGTTTGTGGTTGATCAGATTGAGCCGCGCTCCAAACTTTTTAAACGCATGGGGCCGGCGGGCTACCTCGCCAAGGCGTTGCTGGCGTTGCCGACCTTTTCGGGCATCCAAGCGACCGTCACCGTGGACGATCAGACGGTGACTGACGATTTCCTGTTGATCAACGTCAGCAACTGCCGGATGTTTGCCGGGGGTGAGCTGCATCTCAATACGTATGGCTTATTGGATGACGGTCTGTTTGAAGTCTGGCTCTTTTGTGGAAGTGAGTGGCCCGACGTGCTGCGTTACACCTTGGAGATTGGTTTGCAGCAACATGCCTCCAATCCCAACGTCATAAAAATTCGCGGCCGCCGTGTGACGATTACCACGACCACGCCGCAGCCTTTTCACTTAGACGGGGAACCCAGTGGCGTCACGCCGTTTACCTGCGAGATCATGCCTGGCGTCCTGCGTTTGCTCACCCCAAGCACCGCACCGCCCGATCTGTTTTGCCTGCCTGGGCAAGTGATTCGGCTGTAGAGCGTTTTACTCTGCTTGATTGTCTACCGTGAGGTGGATTTTGTGAGGGTTAGGGAGTGACCCCTCCCTAACCCTCACAAAATCCAGTTAAGCGAACTGATGAGTCGCGTAGGTGCGGTTTGTAACCGCACGTTCTCGGGTAATACAGACGTGTGCGGTTACAAACCGCACCTACGCCTCCTTAACCAAATTGC
>JBBQBY010000047.1:0-22286 GCA_038318235.1 Caldilineales bacterium | reverse complement strand
TCGACCAGGGCCGGCGTTAAGCGAAACAAGGCGGTGCGCGTCGCCTGCGGATTCCGGGTAATTAGGCCAGTAAAATTGTTCTTGTCGGTGAGTGTCCATTGCACTTGGCCGGTGGGCAACGTTACTGGGGCCTGTGCCACGATCAAGCTGTCACCGGTTTGGTAGCCTGTGTTCTGACTGCCATCGGCGCTTGTCAACGAGAAACTACGCAACACCAGCACGCGCATGCGTTTGCCAGCGACGATCAGCGTGTGGTTTGCCGCCAGACCGAGGAGCAGTTGGTCAAGCACAACGGTGTCACCTTGGATGGGATCGGTAACTGGCTGGGCGGCCAAGCTGATCTCTTCACTTTGGGCATAGACGCTTGCCGTGCGCGGTGAGAATTTTTCCGTCTGTTCACCGCTGATTGCCAGGCGGGTTGTTTTCAAGTTCAGATTGTAATCGCTCTTGGTCTCTTCTGCGACGGCCTGCACTTGAAAAACTTCGGTCCAATCGGGCGCACTCAATACAACCCAACTGGCCTGGGTGATTGAACTGTAGACGGCATCTAAATTGACGCTCTTGGTCCCGGCGGCCAAGTGAGCATCCGCCCAACTATTCTGGCGGTTGGCGTAGATGCCGGGGATAAAGATCGCATTGCCCTGGGCGTCTTTCTGTGGCGAAATTTCACCGATGCGCAGGGCAACGGGCAGGGTATGCCAATCAGGCGCGTTATAGCCGAACAGATTGGCGCGCAGTCGTAGGGCATACACCTTCGGATTCTGATGTGCCGGTTCGATAGGTGGTGTAATCGAACCCAAGCCGTTGTCCAGCGTCACTACGGTATAACTGGGACCGCTGATCGGCGTCACCGGTTTGACTGTTTGCACACGGCGCAGATCCCAGTTTTCATTGCCCGGGTCGTTTTTGCGCTCGTCGCCGATCAGCAATAAAGCGTCGCCTGGCTTGATGTTCGTCGCTGCGCCTTGCAGATAGAGTTCGGTGTCGCCAAACTTGGGCAAAATCAACTTGAAGGTCTGGGGTTTGAGCCGATTCCAAACGGTGCGCGCCTCGATTAATTCGATGGTTTCAAAGGTCTGGGGCTGCTCATCCTGGCCGGGCAGACTTTGGATTTTCGTGCCGATTGGGATAATGGCTGTGGTTGGTGCACTGGGCGCAGTCTCCATTTCAAAGGCGAGCAAGGTGCTGGCTGCCACACCGGGATTGAGTTCATAGCCGATCGCACGCGCCAGTTCTAAGATCGAAAAGCGTTCGGTCGCCGTGCGTAGATACCCTTCGTTGGCAATGCGCTCTTGATAGAAGGTGAGCACATCGAGCATGGTGGCACAGGCATCTAACAGCGCAACCGCCGCATCATCGTCGCTGCGCGTAGTCAACGCTGTAAGGCCATCTGACCCGGACAAGTCGGCCAGCATGGTGGTTTTAAAGCTGCCCTGCGTCCCCACGCGATACGCTACGGCGGCCAGGCCGGGTAAGTTTGTCAAAGTTTGCGGCGTCAGTTGGGTGATGCCTTCGCAGCAGCCGCAGGTGTCTAGTGTGCTATCTTCAGAAGCCATGGTGATTCCTATAGTTGAATGAGTGGGGCGTGATCTAGCGACCCGACGCTTTTGCCTGGGCCATTGAAATGGCCTGCTGACAATCCTACTGACTCACTGTCCTCCCCGCATCACAAAGTCAATCTTACCGTTTTCTGGGAAGTTCGGATCATTGTCGAGTCGAATTACTTCCAACGAACCGACGGTTAAAAGGCCGTTTTGGATCTCCTGCTGGGCGATTTGGCCAAAACGTTGCAGCTTTTGGATCGCCATCGAATCTACACCGGCCACCTGCAGGGCGGTTGCATAAAGCTGACTGACATACAGCGGTTGACCAAAGGTGAAATTGTCGGGATGGAAGAAGCCACGCTGGCCATCGACAAAAGTACCACTGCTGAACGCCTGGAGCAGCGCCTGTTTGACATCGCTAGCAAAGTAACCAGGTTTAACACAGATCGCTAACCCGATCGCCAACGGGACGAAAATGGGGCCGTTGATCTCTAAATCATAGCCAGCGAGCCGGTAGCGATTGAGATAATCACGCATGTCCTGTTTAAAGGTGGCATCCACGGGCAGTCCACCTTTGCGATCGACGGTCACAAAAGCTGTGTACCAACTGCCCGTCCAACGCAAAGTGGCGGCCGCTTTTTGCACATCTGGGCGACGCTGCGTGACTTCCCGGTAGTCATCAGCCGTGACCGTGCGCTCCTGGGTGCGAAAAGCCTGCGGCGCAAACTGGCGCACCTGCTCCATCGTTTCCGGTTCCACGCCACCCATCGCGGGCAACGGATTCCAGATGCGTCTGATATTGGCGTCCGTATGGACGATCCGGGCAATCGCCGTCGCACCGACATTGCCATTAACGCCGTTGCCCACGCGATAATCGGCCGTAAACGTGGTTGCGGCGTCAGGCTTCTCGCCCAACAGACCGTCGCCAAAACGCAGGTAGGCTGTCCCCGCTTGTTCAATTTCCACCACAAATTCGCGGGCAAACCGGTCACTGTTGAGCAGATCGCGCTGGGGCGTCCAGTTTTCACTGTTGGCATCTTGCAACGTGATCCAAGGCCGGACATTGCGCAGATCCCAGCGCAGCGCCGCGCTGGCCGACACAGTCTGGTCAAACGGCGTCAGGGCTTTGGTAATCGAGTCAACTACCTGGCCCTGTTGCGTCAATGGACCGGCTGCTAACCCAGGCTGATACGCGCCCTGTTGGGGCACGGGCGCCAATGTTTCCGGCGGTGTAATGCGCAAGCCATGATCGGCCAGCACAACATTCGCACGCGCCATACTGACATCAGTGATCGCCTGATCCTGGTCTGTGACTGCTGATAGACAGAGCGAAAATGGCAATGCGTCCTCCACACCCCAACCAATTTCGAGCAATGCAACGGGCGTGGTCGGCAAACTATCTTCTGTCTCCGCAACGGTGGTCAGACGCACCACATGGCGATGGGTCGGATCGGCATCTGCGGGTTTGCCGGTGGTCGGGCTGAGCATCTCTTCAAAGACCAGCACATCCCCGATGGTTAGCCCTAAATCGGGTGTGCTGATCAGGGTGGCGCGGGTGGCACCGCGCGGCAGGCAGCAATTGGCCTCTTCCCAGGTGTAAAAATGCAGTTCGTTGCGCGCCTCCTGCAAGGTGACTGCGGCCAACGTCTCAAAGACGGCTGGCTGTTCTTCGCGCAGCATGCGCGCTTTGTCCAGCGGCGCAATCAGTGGTGTCTCCACGGCGCCCCGCGTGAAGAGTTGGGTTCCCTGGTCCAGCGTCAAGGTCGCGGCCCCGCCGGTGTATTCAAAACAGACCCACACCCGCGCGTTACAACCATCATGCATAAAATAATCGAGCAGCCGGGCGTGGCGGCGCACCGATGTACGCTTGTGCGCGGTGCCCAGGTAGGCTTCGGTGGCGACGGCGTCTTGAAAATAACTGAGCTGATCGCCGGCGTAGGCCAACAATTCGATCAGCGCCACTTGAACGTCCGCCGCGTTGCGCTCCTGCCAAGCGGGCATGACCACACTCATGCGATCCAACATCAAGCGGCGGAAACTGGCGTAATCTTTGGCCAGATAGTTGATCTCCGGCTCAGCCAGCTTTTCGGGTGGACAATCGGTTACGGGCGCGCAGTCAAAATCGCTGGGACAATCGATTTTGAAGGAGAAATCAACTTCAGACAACTGTAAATCAAAGGCCGTGGGCGGCTGCAAATTGGTGGGCGACGTGATCAGGCGCAACGTATAGGTGGAAAAATCGCCTGGCACATTCACCGTTACTGTCAACACTTTGCCAGCCGCAGTAATCGCCACGACGCGCAAGTCGCCGTCGATGACCACTTGTTGGCCGGCTGGTCCTGCGGCGCCAACTGTCGCCGCCTTCACCCGCACGCCACCTGTGATCACCACATTCGCCGGGGTCAGAGTTGCGGACAGATCGTGGACAAAGTGGACTTTGAGCAGTTGTTGGTCGTCAGCTACTTCCAAGAAGTCAATGCCATTAAGGGTGGATTGGCTAAGTTTTCTCAGTCGATTTTGATTCTTACAGCGATATTGGGTGGCCATGGTTGCCCCTGCTTATTGCTTGATGCCAAGGATTTACGATTCAATCATTGGCGATTAGGCCGTTCCAAATAAATAATTATCCAGGCTAGGCCTACCTCAACAGATTCATCGACCGATCTGACAGGTGGGGATCTTTCCACCTGTCAGATCTCGATCCCTGCAAGGCGCGGTTTCAACCCAACTGAAAAGTGCCCTCACGCGCTCCGTTGGAACTGCGTCACCTGGCGTTGCTGCGTGCGGCGCACAATATATTGGACGAGCACCTGCACGGTGGATTCTTCACTTTCGACCTGCACCGCCTCGACCAAGATCAGATCGCCCAGCCATTGTTGCAGCGCGCCCTGGACCGATAACTGCGTCGCCGCGCCCAGGGCGGCGCTGTTGGGCTCGAAGACCAATTGCAATAACCCGCTGCCAAAGGTGGGCCGATTGACGCGCTCGCCCGGCGCCGTAAAGAGCACCTGTTCGATCAAGTCACGGATATGATCATTGTCATCCGTGGCCGCCGTGCGCCCCCGCCCATCAACATGAAATGGATAATCAACTTGCATTATTGCCCCCTCACCCGCACTTGGGTCACGATCATGGTCAGTGGCGTGCCATTTGGCGCGCAGATCGCCTGGCTATCTTGTAAGAGCACCGGCATCCCGCCCACACGTACACGCGTCGCCGCTGTCACCCATTGCGCCGTCAGGCAAGGGCTGGGTGCGCCTGAGATATTAAACGGACAACCGGCAACGGTATAAGGCGCCGCTTGCGTCACCACCGGCTGACCGCCCACCATCACGCGTGGATTCGGCGCGGTCGGCTGCGCCTGTCCGGCGTGGGCACAAATCACCGTCGCCCCAACGTGGAGGATAAAACCTGGCATTCTGTCACCGCGTCCTTAGTGTGGAATGTGGAGTGAAAAACGTCATGTGCGTTCTCTCCACATTCTGAACTTCGCATTCCGCATTTCGCACTTACACCACATCCAACGCCCCATTATTAATCGACACCTGTGGGCCGGTCAGTGTGATCGTCCCGCCCATCCCGTTATCAACTTCGATCCCGATGCCGGTTAGTTTGAGCTTTTGCCCGCCGGCCGTTTCCAGGGTAATACCGCCGATGCCAGGTGTGTCATCGAGCAGAATACTGTTGCCACCCGCGGTTTTGATTAAGAGTTTTTTGTAGGGCGGGGCTAGCAAAATGGGCGGCATTTCGGTCACCGATCCCCACCAGCAGCCAGACCAGATCGGATAGTCGGGGTCGCCATATTCAAACTCGATCCAGACGCCGGCGCCAGTGGTCGGCAGGGAAAAAAAGCCTACACCATTACCCCCGAAGGGTGCACAAGGCATGGCCCAACCGCTCTCTTGGTCACCAAAGATGTCCGGCACGGTGGCCTTGATCCGTCCAATCATCAGTGGATCTTGGATGTCGGTGACGATGCCCCGATATTTGCCATAAAATATGTTACCGTTGTTACTCATCATGCGTCCTGAGAAATAAATAGGATTCGTAGTCACCTGTTGTGCTCCCCTCTTCTGAAAACTGTCCTTTGTTTCAGGAGAGGGGAGCACAACAGGGCGCGGGGTGAGGTTTAGTCGTTACTATGGTTCGTAGGTCACTTTTAAAAGATGACAATTGTTGGTCTCACCTGAAACTATCGCGTAAACTATGCTTGTCACGGTTCGGCTGAGGACGTTCGGCGAGCTCAGTCGAGCCGTCGAGTCGCTCACCTCGAAGCGCCAGAGGCGATGACCTACGTATGATGGCAAGCATTAACCATGATCAAGGCCTGACGATTGGTAACAGCGCCCCGCGGCCTTCTCGACTCAGGGTAAAATCTTGCGTATATTTACCCTTTTCGATCTCGTGGGTCACGCGCCGTACATAATACATGCCATCATGCAGCAAGCCGGCGCCGCGCACCCCCACCAAGCGGCGCGCCCGTAAGACGTTGCCATACCGGACACTGTCCAACTGCCCATTGGCCGTGACCGCATCTGGTGCGTTGGTGACGGCGGCCAGGGCCGTGGTCGCGGCTTGGGCTGGATTCTGGTTCGCCGTGCGCCGCATAAGTTGGGTGCGGCGGGCTGCACTGGGAACGGCGGCCAATGGCGGCACACGCAACGAAGGCAAGGGTGGAATCGGGATGCTCATCTTCGTGATCGGTTCGACAAAGCTGCCTTTCGTACCGACGCCAGCGAGTGCATCGTTGGAAAAATGCAAGGAATTGAGATTGGTCGCTGAACCCAAGTCCACGGACAGAGCTGGCTGCGGCAAGCCCAACCGATTTTCCGGCCCGAAATAGGCTTTACTCGCACCTAAGGTCAGTGGCTCGATGTAAAAGACAAACCCGTTGCGTTTCGCCATCCGCTGTAAAAATTTCAGATCGGTCTCATGCTGGCGGGGGATGCGCTGCAATTCAATTGGCACATCGGTAGTCGGCGTCACCTGGGGCACGATGCCGTATTGGGCATAACTGGCCAAAATCTCCGTCGCAATCAAAAAGTCAGGTCGGTTCTTAAATTCGGCGTTTTTCTCTTCCAGATCCAACTGCACACTAATATCGCGCCCGCTCACCGTCAGCGTGGATAATCCCGGTTCGTTGCTCGGCGCAATCTGGTGGTGATAAATTACACCGTCGATCAGCGCTTCTAGACTGGCGCCCAAGAGCACGCCGATCACCACGCGCTGATCCGGGTCCAACGCGCCGCTGGCAAGTAGACCGAAATCGCCCGTCTTGTCCTTACCCAAGGTAAAGCTGATCTGAAAGCCGTCCTGACCGTCGCCATCGTTGATCACTTTGACGTGGGTTAAGGCATTCATCACGGCCGCTGACGCGGGCAAGGGGACCGTTTTGCCAAGTAATAGGATCAGGCGAATGCCGAGTAAACTGGTGAGCATGATTGTCTCGTTATAAATGGCTGATAGGGTAAAAGGTAAGTGGTAAATGGTAATTGGTAAGGCCATTTCAATGAAATAAGGATCCAGTGTTTGCCGAACAAAATCATGCGTAGGTGCGTGCTTGTAGCCGCACCATTGGGGTATACGCAGCACGTGCGGCTAAAAGCACGCACCTACTGGATCCTTTATGCTTTGATGGCGCCTAAGTGAGTTCAGCCACTTACTACTTACCACTTACTACTTACCACTTACTACTTACCACTTACTACTTACCACTTACTACTTACCACTTACTACTTACCACTTACCAATCACCAGTTTACACACCGGGCAGCGCAATGCGAATTGTGCGACCCACCTCTTCCAATTCTGCTGGTTGTAGCACTACATTCGCATCGCATAGCCGCCAGAACTGGGTCGGATCGCCCAAGTAGCGCGCTGTAATATTGTCTAGCCGTTCGCTCTGGGCAAAGGTATGCTCCACCAGTGTGGTCAGACCATCTGCCGACGGGATAAAGCGCCGCCGCTTGTAGACCAGCCGGCGCGGGTTGCCATCGGCGTCCGTGAGCTCCATTGTCGCATTTTCCAGGTTGTAATAACGGCTGATTGGTTCAAACATGTTTGCTGCTCCTTTGACCCTAGGTTGGACCCCACTCTAACCCTCACTGCCATTCAGTTAAGCGAAATGATGGGTAGCGCAGGTGCGGTGACAAACCGCACCTACGTAGCCTTAACTTAATGGCAGTGACCCTAACCCTCCCCAAACAGGGAGGGAATTGATCTGGGGCAGACGAAGTGACTTGTTTTGTCCCGTGACTGTCCCCTCCTGTTTGGGGAGGGTTAGGGTGGGGTTGACTTACCCAATCCCAAGATTAATTGACCCCGAAACCGCGCCCGCGATATTGTTGACACCCCCAATCGTCGCCATTACTTCTTTGACAATTTGATGCGCCATAAACAAAGTGCCGCCGGTGCTGAGCAAGCCTAAATCCTGGTAATTCAAGACCCGTAAGCCCAAACTAACCTTAGCCCTAATCGGGTTTAAATTAGGATCAAAGGCTTCCTCGGTGATGCTGAGATCGGTGAGGCGGACGGGCAAAATGCGTTTGATGCCCCAAACAAACAAGGTAAGCGGTGCTTCTGGCGGGATGATTTCGATTACGCCGATGTTGAGCAAGACCTCGTTGGCAATCACCAGCGCCGACTTGGGATAGAGCAACATCTCCAACGAAGCCAGGGTGGGATGGATGCCCAGACTGGTCGCGATGCCGTCGGCGCGTTCCAATTGGTCGGTGGCGTCGATCTCCACGTCGAGTTTGATCGCCTCTTGTGGTGGCCCTTTCAAGCGCAAAGCCTCACCCTTGTCATGGTCGCCGCCGGTCGTCTGCGGCGTGATCGTACGTGTCATCGTCTCTGGGTTGTATTGAAAGATCACCACACTGGCCAGCGGATTGAACGGGTCTAGGCCGATAATTGCGCCCTTTTGCAGGCGCGGTGAGTTAGGAAAGCTGGTCATAGGTAGGTCCTGGTTAATCATTAATGGTGAATAATTAACAATTAATCGTTAATTATTGTGTCCCGATCAGAGTCAGTACAGTGTAAATTGAGTTTTTTGGTCTTTCGTAGGTCATTGCTTGTCGCGTGACAAACCGCTCAAATCGGATCGGTGCGCTATCCAAAGACTGGGTCAACGGTGCTTGTCCGGTTAAAAACCGGACCTACAAAATACTCGATCATTTACTTCACAGTGTAGTCAGTCGTACGATTAATAAAAATTTTGCCTTAAAAGATGCTTTTGATCTGCCGTACTAAGTCACCCGGCTTGAACTTCAGCAGATCCACGTTGAGCATAATGCGTATGTCGGGAATGGGCTGCGGTTTGTCGAATCGCGCGATCAGATTTTCGTACCGACTCACTTTTGTCGCTCCTTTTCAGCGCCCGAAATGTTACTGCGTGGCATAATGTTGATCTCCATCGTTGCATCAACATGTATGTCGGCGTCTCCGTACCGTACTTGTAGGTGGTAGCGTCCCCCATGCTTGAGCGAAAACAATTCATTCAGATCGAAGTCCAGCGCTAAGCTTTCCTGTGGTTGTAACGTCCGTTTGCCCAAAAGCGGTGTAACCCACGGCATCAAGCCTTTGCTCTCGACCTGTGTTCCAGCGGCCTCGGTCAGCGTGATCTGGATCAACCTAAACGACAGCAACACGCCAATCTGATAGGCTTCGTTGGAGGCTGGCCAATGCAGATCTGCTGGAGGATTCCCAACCTCAGGATTGGCGATAACCACTGCTTGATTAGCCTGATTGGTGATGGTCATCCGCACTTCAATCGGCTCCCCAAGCACCGGTTGTTTTGTTTTAAGTTCCAATTTACCTAAGCGGAATGGGGTCATCGTGTTCACCTTGTAAATCTAGCGGTGTCGCAAATTTATCGCTCTTAAACGAATCATGTCGCATCGATCGACGACGTTGTGCAGGTCGCATTGGCCGCTGAATTGGATGGTGTCGCGGTGCCTCCGGTGGCCAGCGTCGCCCCGCGATGGGTTATATTGTTCAGGCGGATCCACTCAGCGAACTGGGCAGTGGCGATCTGATTGGGTGTGCCGCCCATCGCTCGGAAAAGCGCGGCCTCGGCATCGGCTACGGTTGCGCCACTGAAGACTCTGTTGGCGGTCTTTGCGGCTTCCAGCTTGGTATCCCAGGCCACGATCACCGTATTAAACGCCGTTTTGTGATCGGCTGCATGAATATCCTCATGGGTTCGTACATTGGTCGCAAAATCTGCATCCGTGGGCTTCCCATTGAAGCCGAAAGTCGAGTCGCCGGCTGTCGCACAGCCAGCCTGGGCTGTGAGGCGAAGGCTGGCGAATAATGCGACCACATTGGCCTTGGGGGTTACGGTTGACCAGGGTCCCGCCGCGGGCAGGCGCATGGTGAAACTCGCCTCATTGGTGGGCACCGTGCTAACCCAAGTACTTTCGGTCCCGTCAGCGTTGGAACGTCCACCGAGCACCGGCGCTTTCAGCGCGCCCTGCGCCGTGGCCCCACTCAAAATCGTCGTCCCATTGAGCGTAGGCGGGGTAAACCCCATATCCCTGTTCCCTGCGATCACATGTGCGGCTAAATTCGTCGTTGCATTGACCGTGCCAGCCACAAAATTAGCGACTCTTTGCATGACCGGGCCTTTGCCGAGTGGCGGTTTTACCAACTGGCGGGTGCTCTGTTGCACGGCTGACGCTAGGGCAACGACAAAAGGTTCGTCCTCCGGTTCGGCCTCACCCGTGGTCGCAAGCCGTGTCTGAAAGCTCGCCTTCCCGGCTTGGTCTCCCAATTGCTTCGCTTTGGCGCCCATGACATCCGCTTCGCGCTCCAATTCGTCGTGATCGTTGACCAATGTCCCCTTCATCTGCATCGTGGGTTTGACCCGCCCTTGCAATTGTTGCACCACATGCCAACCTTCATGTGGTAGATGGCGCGCCTGGCCGGGCGCGATCCGGATGTCTGTGCCCTGTGTATACGCCAGTGCATTGACCTGGGCTGGTTCAGTGGCGTTATAATGAATTTGCACCGCTGAGAGGTCGAGGCCGGAGAGCTGTTCCAGCCCTGCCTTTAACGGATCGGGCAGGCCAGCACCATTTACGTTCCGCTCGGCTGGCTTGGCGGTCGGGCCAGCATACACCCGTATCTGCGAAAAATCGTGACTGACGCGCTGCCCACTATTCTGCTGGCGCGCTGGCTCAAGCGTCCGACCAGAGCTAGCAGGGAACTGGTCTTGATCGGCTTTGCGTTGTAGGGCCTGCTTTTTTTTCGCACACGCCGCGCACTCACCCTCCAAGCCCGCCGCTCCGCCGCAAGCACATTTGCGCTGGAGCAAGTTACCTTTGCCCAATACAGGAACACTTTTTACCTGCGCTTTACTGGTTGGTTGCGCTTGGAATGCTCTATTCATCGTGTCAACCCTTTATAAATCGCCTGCGCCACCTGCGCGCCAATCTGCTGTGGTTTGGCATTGGCGGCCACCGAAAATGCGCCACCATCCAACTTGGCCAGCGCGCCACCATTGGCCAGCGTCGGCGGCACACCCTGTTCCACAAAAAGGCGCGTCAATTCCTGTTCAACGGCTACACTTATCCTGTGCCGGTCAATCATCGTGAAACCATGTAAGATGATCTCTTCAATCTGCAACTGGACGTTCATTGACTGCTTTCCTTTGGCAAAGGTAACGCTTCAGGCTAGGCGAAGAAACCGGGTTTTTCTGGGTAGCATTAGCCTGTCTTACGCATAAAAAACCCGGTTTCTAGCTGAACAGTTACTGGCAAAGATGCTCACACCCAACCGCCGATTTCACTTTCTGTCAACGATTTTTCTAACTTTGTATACTCGAGTTGGGCGGCGCGCAGCAGATGGGCCATACGCACTGGTTCACCAGCCTCGGCGGCCAGAAAGGCACCGTTGAGCGCGATGTTGCGAATATTGCCCCCGGCCACATTGAGCCGCGCCAGCCGGGCCAGATCCAACCCGACCGTCGGCGTCGCTGTTGGGAAAATTCGCCCCCAGATTTCGGCGCGCTGGGCGGTGTCGGGAAAGGGAAAATTGACGATAAACCGGATGCGCCGCAAGAAGGCCGTGTCCAACGCATTCTTCATGTTGGTGGTCAAGATCGCCAGCCCGCGATAGGCCTCCATCCGTTGCAGTAGATAACTGACCTCGATATTCGCATAGCGATCATGGCTGTCTTTGACTTCGCTGCGTTTGCCAAAGAGCGCATCCGCCTCGTCAAATAAGAGTACCGCGCCACCTTCTTCGGCGGCATCAAAAACCCGGCGCAAATTTTTCTCGGTCTCCCCAATATATTTGCTCACAACTTGGCTCAGATCAATGCGATAGAGATCGAGTTGCAAGGTGTTGGCCAAAACTTCGGCGGCCAATGTTTTTCCTGTGCCACTACTGCCCGCAAACAGGGCGCTAATGCCTAGCCCGCGCCCACTCTTGGCGGCAAAGCCCCATTGTTCATAGACCGTGACGCGTTGGCGTACATGCATGGCCACTTCGCGCAAGATCTGCAATTGTGTCTCAGGCAAGACCAGGTCAGCCCACTCTGTCTGCGCGCTGATGCGCTGGGCCAGGTCATCCAGGCGCGGCCGCGCTTGTACCCGGCAAGCCTCCCAGAGGGGCGTGTGCAGTGCGGAGTGCGGAGTGCGGAATGCGGATGATGCTTCGCTATCCGACTGCTCACTGTGCCACTGCCCACTGCCCCACTGCCCACGGTCCAACTGATCTGAAACCGTGGCGACCGCGGCGTAGATGGTTGGCGCGTTCAGGCTAAATTGCGCAACGAGCGTCTCTACTTGCCCGTTGAGCGCGGGTGCGGCTGGGCCAAGGGCTTGTTGCCAGAGCAAGCGCTGTTCGGCAGCGTTTGGCTTGACCACATCCCAGCTGACAATCGGTCGCCGCTGCACGGGCCGCCGTTCGCGTCCGGTAATGATCAAAATGCCACCCACGCCTTCGATCAGCCGGGCAACCGCCTGGGCGCGCGCCGCATCTGTTAAGGTCTGTTCATCACAGTCAAGGAGCAGGGCGGCCTTGCTCAACGTGGCCTCGCGTTCCCAGAAGCGCATCAAGGCTTCTAGCTCACGTGGATCGCTGGGCAAGGCTTGGGCGGCAATCATGTATAAACTTAGCCCCAACTGGGCACAGGCCGCGGCGGCGATGACGTGTTTGGCGGCGTTTTCTGGACCGCACAACTGGATAACCGGCAGCGCCATAAAACTGGTTGACTTTGCCCACATGTTGGCGATCTGTTCCGCCAATTGCCCGTGCGAAGGCACCAGTCTGGCGTCGGGTTCAACGCGATCGACCAGCCCCACTAAACGGTCATCCAATTGTTGAATGCCGGCCAAATAATGGAGCACGCGCTCATCGATGCGCAGCGAACTGGCGGTCAGCGCATTGGCTGCGCCAATCTCAAGCAGCCGCCAGCGTCGCAACGGTGCTTGGGGTGTCAACGCACTCCAATGGGCCTCGGGCAGTACGGCCAATGCCAGGCTAAAGGTGGGATAGGCGCGTTGTGGATCGCCTTGGAGCGCGGCATAGAGTGGCGCAAAGGCGCTATCCAACTCCAAACCGGCACAGCACAATAAAAGATCGCGCTCAAATGGCGAGAGGCCAAAGTTCACACAAAGTGTTTCCAGCGCCGGTGGTACAGTCATCGTGGCGGCTATGCTTTCAAGCGTTGGTTGAATGCCTTCCTCGGTCGATTTTTGTTCGTTTGGGTGCGCACACTGTTCAAGGCGCGTCCGCACGCCGTCCAAAGCGGCGGCTAGATAACGCTGATTCGCCGCGTACCAGTCGTTGGTAGCATTTTCATCGATTGGTAGATCTGTTAGCACAAGTTGGTTGGTCATAATGTACATTCAGAGAATGAACAAGCCATCCAAATGATGGTCATTCACAAAATAAAGCGATAACAATGTAGGTGCGGTTAAAAACCGCACCTACGGCTACCGGAACAATTGGTTAATCCGCATGATTCGGCGGATTTTTCTTTTAAACCGTCACCTGTGGCGCGTTATAGCGGCCGTCCGCCGCTTTGCCCAACAGACTCTCGGCGCCATCCACCTGAACCCGCACCAGATAATCGCCTGGGATGACGCTCGCAATCGGAAAGACCAGTCTGTTCGTCTCGTTGACCCCCGGCGGCAGCGTGATCGTGTTCCAGGCTGGTGCCGCAAAATGATAAGCGCGGGCGGTCGAACTGGGCGCATTCTGAAATTCATTTAACAATAAGACAATGCGTTGCCCGGTTGCGACATTCGGCGTAAACGTCACCGTCACATCGGCGGAGCGCAAAGTTACACCGTTGACCACTGTGCTCTGCCCATTGCTGACGGTGGCCGTGATCGTTGGGTGCAAAACAAACGGGGCCACGTTGGATTCGACGCCACTATGCGGCAAAGGCGGTGTCCCGATCAGCACCAGTTGGACAATTTGCAGGCTCTGCACGCCAGCGCGTAAGCCTACGGGCAGGGTGACCTTGATTCGCGTGTCGCTCACCTGGCTGGCCGGCGGTGTTACATCGATCGCGCCAAAACGTACATTGGTCACGTCGCCGCGCAACTGGGCGCCGCTGATCTGCAAAGTGCTGCTGGCTATAATCGGCTCGTGCGGCCCAACGCTGGATGCCACCTGTTCGATCAGTGGCTGACGGAAAGTGTTCACATAGAGATTGCGCTCGCGCACGGGCAGCGCTGGACGTGGTCTACTTTCGCTTTCAATCAGGACAACCGTGCCCTGGTACGTGACTGAAAGCGCGTAGGCTTTTTGAAAAAAGACCGACCAGAGTTTGGACAGCTCTTCCAGGCTAATCGGCAAAGGCGTGAACTTAACCAATTCCACTTCCTCGTCCAAATTTGAATCGCGCAGAAAGTGCTGCGGATCGGCGGCTACGGCTGCGTTAATCACGCTGCGAAGCTTTTCGCGGGTTAGCACCGGTTGCTCGTGCAAAGTGCGCAGTGTGCTACCGAGCAGACGTTGCGGTTCCAACTGGCTCTCGTTGCCGTAAAAGGTGATCAGATAATGTAAGTCGATCGCGGCGCGTGGCTGCTGGCTCAATTCACCATTGGCGCGCCGCGTCGGGAGGTCGGCATTGCGCCAGGCAGCGTTGGGCGTCACCTGATACAGATAGAGGTTGACGCCCGGATTGGGCAATTCATTGTCAGGCGCATCGGGCCGCACGGCTTTGGCGGCGGCCCCATTGACGTCCTCGCGGATCGCACCATCAATGATCTGGCGCAATGTCTCGGTGGCGCTGGCAATGGCTAGGAAATTACTCATCGCTGGCCTCCCGTTTGCCCACGCAGATAATCCTCTAAACTAGTGGCCGGCAGCGCTGCCTTGGGTTGTGCGCGCACCGCTGGCGCTGCTTGCTGGACCGCCCGCACTTCAACGCGCCCAATCGTGACTTGGATCGTTGGCACCGGTGTTGCTTCATGTGCGGTAGACGCCTCACGCGCTGGCGAATTGCGTAGCCTTCCCTGCTCAATGACCGCTGTGGACGTGGCAAATTGTGATTGGCTGGGATGCACGATCTGCGGTGCCATTGGGTCGATCTGAACAATTGTCCGCGTCGTCTGATTGGCGGTAAGCAATGGCTTGTCAGTCGCCGGTTCAACTGCTTGGACTAATGGTTGATCTGACTTTCTCGACGCTGAACCCACTGGCTCACGCTGCTGCCAAGCTGAGACGACCACTTGTTCCGTCTGCGGCTTGACCGGCGCAATAAGTACGATGCTGGGCGCGGCGTTTGGCCCCCGCTGGGCAAAAATCGCCTGCTGTTCAGGTGTTTCAACTTTCTCCGCTCTGGTCTGATCGCTAACGGCACGGGTTGGTGGCGCGTTCTGCTCCGTAGCGACTAACAAATCGGGACGGTTGGCATTATTGGCCAGACTTGCTGGCGGCGCAGGTGGTTCCACGCGTGCCATTGGCCGTTTGACAACCGATTGATGATGGGATTGAACTGGTTCTTTGTTGATAAAATCAGGCGCACCAAGCATGTCGCTGGCGTCATCGACACCTGGGCGCATGGTCACGTTGGGCGACGTAGGCAGATCCGGCATGGTTGAATCCGGCGCATAGAAAGGTGCAATGATCGGTTGGGCCGTGGGTCTTGTTCCCAGCGTGCGCATCACCAATTTATTGATATAATCGGTCATTCGCTCACCATTTCCAGATAAAATTGCCGGCGTGCTGGACTTAAAGCCAGAATATCGCGCTCATGCCAGCCATAAATGCGCGCCAGGGCATGCACTTCGCGTAAGCGCCGGCGCGCATTGGCATCGATCTTGGCCCACAGAAAAGTGACAATATCGAATAAAAGTTGCCATGCGTGTTCACAGTTGGGACAGACGAGGGCCAATTCAATATCAGCCTGTGGATCATGGAGCGCCAATTGCGCGGCTAACAAGGCCAGCGCGCCATCGGGCAACTCGTCTGCCTGAATGGCTTCGCCGTTATACATGGCGCTGAGCAAACACTGTTCCACCAATTTGAGCCGTGCCTGTGCTGGATCACGCTGCACAATCGCGGCCAAATCCAGGCTGTTGATCAGCCGAAAGCTCAACGTATAGCCCGCCCCGCTAACGCTCAATGGCTGCTCATGCATGGTATCAACTGGCGTAACCCGAATCTCGTCCAGAGAAAGGCCGAATTCCACCGGATGTTGACAAACTGGACAGCGGGCCTGGCTGACCAAATGGGCGCCAAAGGCGGATGCATAGAGATCGAGCAGATACCCATCGCGCTGCCCAATGCTCAATGCCGCCAGGGTCTGGCGTGTTTGATCGGGGAAAACCAGCGACAGCAAGGTTAACGCCCGGTCTAGCGGATGCTGCGTCAACCCGTTTTCCCATACTCGCAAAATTTCTTGGTCGTTGAGTGTGTGCATGATGGTTGATGGGGTAGGGATTAGGGATACGGGATTAGCTGCGCCGTATCCCTAATCCCGTATCCCTGCTTCACGGATTCGTAAACGTCGGTTCACTGGGTTCGGGCACTTCTTGATCGCGCTCCCAGCCTTCGTTTTCTAGTTTAATGTGTTGGATCGCGACGGCGTTGGCGTTGGCGTCCAGATCGGGCAGGGCTTGATATTCGGAAACCCAGCAGCGAAAGACTTTGTAGGCCAGGGCCAGTTGCCCCGCTTCGTTATAGACTTCGATGATCAGGTCTTTGCGGAAATCCTTGAGCGAGACCTCGGCGCCCAGCCCGGACCCGAAGTTCCAAAGCTTGTTCGCCCATTTTTCGAACTCCGTGTCATGGGTAACACCCCGCTCCAGGGTAATCGCGTCGTATTTGGTGCGACCGGGCGATTTGCGGCCCGTGCTGGGATCGCCGCCTTCACGATGTTCAACGACTTCGGTGGTGCGTTTGAGCGAGCCAACTTTGCTGATGCCCGCTACGTACCGTCCATCCCATTTGACGCGAAACTTAAAGTTTTTGTACGGGTCAAAGCGCTGTGCGTTCACGCTAAATTGGGCCATAACTCCTCCTGGTGAGTAGTAAGGTGGTGTTATCAGTAAAGGGTAAGGCGCGATCAAAGCATAAAGGATCGAGTAGGTGCGTGCTTGTAGCCGCACCATTGGGGTATACGCAGCACGTGCGGCTACAAGCCCGCACCTACGCATGATTTTGTTCGGCAAACGCGGTCTACTTATTTCATTGACATGGCCTAAGTTATAAATTCGTACGACTTACCCTTTACACTTCGAGCTGTCCAGCCATCTGCTGAATCTGGATCACAACGAACTCGGCGGGTTTGAGGGGCGCAAAGCCCACCAAAATATTGACAACGCCCAGGTTGATGTCATTCTGGGTGGTGGTCTCCTTGTCGCACTTGACAAAATAGGCCTCACGCGGCGTCTTGCCCTGGAATGCACCTTGCCGGAAAAGATTGTTCATAAAGGCCCCAACATTGAGGCGGATTTGCGACCAGAGCGGCTCGTCGTTCGGCTCAAAGACCACCCATTGCGTGCCCCGATAAAGGCTTTCTTCCATAAAGAGCGTCAGCCGGCGGACTGGGATATATTTATAGTCATCCGCGAGTTGATCCGCACCGCGCAGGGTACGCGCCCCCCACACCACGCGCCCGGCCACCGGAAAGGCGCGCAAACAGTTGATGCCAAGCGGATTTAACAACCCATTTTCGTCGTCGGTCAGGTTGACCTCCAATGCCTGGGTGCCATTCAGACTTGCATCTAGACCGGCGGGCGCTTTCCACACACCGCGCTGGGCATCGGTGCGCGCCATCACGCCAGCGACGATGCCGCAAGGGACGAAGCTGTCGAGTTGACCATCGCGCTGGGGATCACTTTCGACCACGCGCGGGAAATAGAGGGCGGCATTGCGCGCGTCAAGTCCACTCAGCCCCAACCCATTCAGGCCCGCTTTGGCTGTGGCCGCAGCGGTAGCTTTGTTGGCGCCCCACGCCGCCGGTGCATCGACCAGCAACATCGCTCGCCGTTTGGCGCAATAGCTCATGGCCGCCTGGTAGACGGTCTTATCGGTATCGCCGCCGCGCTCGGCTGGTGGAATGCAGAGCAAGTTGAAGAGATCGGCTTTTTCTAGCGCGTTGATACCAGTTTTATCCGTGGCCGAGCCGAGATATTCTGTGCTTGTCAGTGCATTGCCATCGTTGCCGCTGTTCGGTGTCGCGGCGGTGGTTGCTGCGCTGGGCCGGGTATTCGGCACTTGAAAATTGCCACTGCCATCTTTTTGCACCTTTACCAGGCTGGAGCCCTGTTCCAACACCCCGGCCACATAACGCGGGTCGGTGGCGGCTACTGAAACATTGCGAAATTTTTCGGTAGCGCCATTGGTCTCGGTGATCGTCAGATTAAACAGATTGGGGTCGGGCGAGGGATCATTGGCGTCTTTGGTATCGTAATCAACCGTGACGCTTAACTTGTTGCCCCAACTGCCGGGGCTGGCCGCCACCAGCGGCAATGTATCATTGGGTGCTACCGCACCGGTTGGTAGCGCAAGTGTGGCTTGCGCGGCGCCATTGGCAACGCGAACGATCAGCGCCTGACTACCGCCGTTTAAATAGTAATCGCGCACGGCGTAACTCAAGGTGCTGTCTGCGGCCAGCCCCCCAAAGGCCCGTTCAAAATCGCTAAAGTTATTGATCACCGTTGGCTCATTGAGTGGCCCCCGCAATGCCCGGCCAATCAAAGCGGTGATCGATGTGGCAACCCCGGTAATGGTGCGTACACCGCTGGCTATCTCTTCGATGTAGACCCCCGGATAAGTCAGTGTCGCTGGCATACGGTCTCCTCCTTACTGATCTTTACTATCAACATGCACGCTGCGCAAATAGGGCGCGATAAAACGTTTGATTTCGTCCAGGTCTTCGATGTAGTGGCGTTCATTGCCAGGGATATGGGTGATGTGTCCACGCCAACGGGCTGGGCTGGCTTCCGTTGCGGTCTCTTCTAAGCGTAGACGGATCACAAATGAATGGGCCGCGGTCTCAACGAGTTCCATGCAGACCTCTTTCAGCATCGATGAGGGCGAACATGCCACTTTGTTGCTTATCGAGTTTGTTGCTTATCGAGGAAGCCGATAAAACCTGCACAATGGCTAGGTGCGAATTGCGAGTTAGGCGTTGTGATCCGGATAGTTCATAACGCCTAACTCGCAATTCGAAATTCGCAGATGACTGAATAGCCAGCTTTATCCGCTTTCTCGATTCATGTTGAGGGTATGATAGCAAAGCGGCGTATCTCAGCGCGTTGTTTTGGCATATCCTGGCGCGTTCTCGATCCTACAGATCTGGGGCGACGATTTTTTAGCGTGGGGGCTGGACTGGTGGAGATGCATCTGGCTGGCTATGCAAGATCTGCTGTAGCTGTTGAATGTTTTTGCGGACGGTCTGCTGCATCGCATCGAGCGCCTGTTCGGTCTGCTGAAATTGTTCGAGCAACTCAACTAGATCGGCGTTGATTGTTTTACGCACGGCGATTGTTTCTAATGGCTGCATTTTTGCTTGCTCAGTGAGCATAAACGTCGGTTGGTCGCTGCAAAGCTGCGCGTAGAGCGCCACCGTTTTGCGGGCAGGACCAACGTTCAACTCCTTGTGCAGCAGCAGCACACACCGTTCATATTGGCGGAGCGCCTCGGTACGATCACCGGCCAAATAGTAGAGGCGCATCAATTGGCGATGGGTGCGTTCATGGGCTGGGTCATATTGTAAAATGCGCTTGCCATAACGCACGCCACTTTCATATGCGCCATGCGCTTCACAATGGGTGATCAACTTGTCAAGCATGATCAGCATCATCTGCTGGAAGCGCTCGCGTTCATACAGACACCATTCTTGAAACCAACCTTCCAGCAGGTCGCCGCTATAAAGATCAACGGCATCCTGTAACATTTGAACTTGCGACACTTCGAGGGTTCGCCCGTCGAGCCCCTGGCATAGATTGAATGAATGCTCAAAGATCGCGGCATCGAGCCAGAGATCGGCGGTCGAATTCAGCTGAATCCACTGTGGGTCCACACCCAAAATAGGATCAATTGCCGCGTTTGCCGGCGCGCCCAATGCCGTCTGCAACTGCCATAACGTCTTGCGTAGATAACTTTTGGATTGGGCGGTGGAGACCTCGCTCCAGAGCAAGCTGGCTAAATTTTCGCGAGGATGGGCGCGGTTGCGGTGCAGTAGCAGATAACAGAACAATTCCTGAACTTTACAGCTATCCAGGTGCGTAAATGTATGCTCATCAAACTGGATGGAGAATTTGCCAAACAATGAAACGGCCAACTTATTTTTGCGATCACACTCGCATAAATGAGCCATCGGTTCGCCCTCCTTTATGCCATCAGATTGATCTCCAGGATAATCAGCCCGCGCTGATTTTGTGTTGATCTGCGGTTCTAGATCGAGGAAGTTCCTTTATTTGTATCGCTACTATATTAATGCGACATTAATTGTTGATAAAGGCAGTAACACACAAATTCATTGTGCGCTAGCGCACACGATCTGGCTGGGCGGTTGCGGTTAGGGGAGCAATGGGCCAGGAATCCGCTGTTAGGTTTGCGGTGATAGGCGTGGCGGAGGCAAGTGCGGATAAGTTGATTTTGCCAGGCACAAAAGGCATTGGGCTGTTGACAGTGCCCTCAGTCGCTGAGGCGACTTGCTACTATCAGCGCAGGAATGATGGTTATTAACAAAATAAACGAGTAAATACGTAGGTGCGGTTTTTAACCGCACAGGTCTTATTCACCCTGATTGTGCGGTTTTTAACCGCACCTACGCTTACCGAATTAAATCGCTAATCAGCATTATTCCTGCGCAACTTGAGCCCGTTCTCGGCGCGCCGTGCGCTCGCGGCGAATTTGTTCGCTCATGGGCAGCGCCGGCCCTTTGCGCATCACGTTGATCATCTCGGCCATAATGCAGACTGCAATCTCGGCGGGGGTGCGCGCCCCAATATCAATGCCGATCGGCGCATAGATGCGGTCGAACTTGGTGGCAGGAATGCCCTGATCCTTTTCCAGCAGATCAAAGACCGCGCGAATGCGGCGCTGGCTGCCAATCATGCCAATGTAGGCCAACGGGTCGTCGAGCACTTCGAGCAGTGAATCAATGTCATACTGGTGGCCGCGGGTGACGAGCACGACGTAGGTATGGTTGTCAAAGGTCGCTCTACCGCCGCGCAATTGGTTGAGCTCTGCGCGAAAAGGCCCGGCAATCACGCGGTCAGCGCTGGGAAAGCGCGCCGAATTGGCATATTGCGGGCGGTCATCCAGCACCGTGACCTCAAATTCGTTGATCTTGGCAATCGCCGCCAGCGGCACGGCAATATGCCCGGCGCCGACGATGATCAGGTGGGGCGGTTGCGCCTGGACTTCGACAAAAATTTTGAGCGAACCCTGCACAGTTTTGTACTCAAGCCGGCGATGTTTGCGGTCATCCAGCGCCTGACGTGCATCCATATAAACTTGCTCGGTCAATTCACCCAAATCGAGATCGCCAACCGGTGGCCGCGCCGCATCCAGCCAAAGCGCGGCATGATGACCAATGCTGCCCACAAACGCACCGTCCGCCTCGGTCACACTGATCAATGCCACCGATTCACGGTTATCAATCGAAGCCACTATCGCTTGTAATACCTGCTGATTCATGCTGGACTCTTGTTTCTTTTGGCGTGCATATTATTGTCGATTAAGGCGATTAGGCGATTAGAGATTGTTCGTTCTCGTTCTCTAATCGCCTAATCGCTGTCCTCTACTTATGATTGACGCATATGACGGACATGGGACCGTAGGGGCGTGATTCATCACGCCCGTTGGGTAACCAGCGCAGGCTGGCTGAACCTGCCGCCTCTTTTAACGCTAACACTGCGGCCTGATTTTGTTGCGTTGGTGGATGTGATTGGGTGTGATTCATCACGCCCCTACGAACCCTACGCCGCATCGGCAACGCGCCACTGTTCGACAAACACATTCATAATTCCGCCGCAGACGCCCAAGCTATTCATATTGATCTCTTCGGTCAGATCCACGTGGACATTGCGCGGTTCGCCATCTTGGATCACATCGAGGCCAGCCCGAATTACGTCTGCTTCACCGCAGCCGCCACCAATCGTGCCCACATGTTGGCCGTATGGGTGAACGATCATCTTCGCGCCCACCTCGCGCGGCACCGAACCCTTGACGTCTGTGATCGTAGCCACGGCAACGGTCATGCCTTGATCGAGCAAATTTTGTAAATGATGATAAAAAGTGGTTGACATCAACTACCCTCCC
>JBBQBY010000046.1:0-22341 GCA_038318235.1 Caldilineales bacterium | reverse complement strand
CCGGAGTTTTACCCCACCCGCGCCCAAGGGGCTCCCGCTCCCCAAACAGGGAGGGAACCGTCACAAGGTAGACGAAGGATCAGTTCCTCCCCTCGTTTGGGGGAGGTTAGGAGGGGGTAAAAACTCCGGATTTCATTCTGATTTTAGTATAGTTGAATCGTAGGTCATCGCTTCCAGCGTGACGAGTTGGTAATACCCGAAGATCAGGGGGCTTCCCGCGGCTTGTCACGCCAGAGGCGATGACCTACGAATGACGAGCATAACTTCGCCAACAGTGTACTAGCTACCCCGTCATGGTTAGGATGGAATTAGGCGCTGCCTTAAAACTTCTAACAGTGGATGATTCTGTCCGTTGGCAATTTCCAGGCCTTCACGCCAAAATAGATGGGCTTGTTCATCTTTGATAATTTTTTTGTGGAGATCACCCAGATGCCGCAAGACATAGACCATGTTAAATTTGTCGTATAGCTCGCGCATCAGGGCTAGACTTTGTAGCCCGACTTTGGTTGAGCGCTCGTCCTCATCTTTACCCGCGTAGATTCGGCTTAGTTCATATAGGGTGAGCGCTCTAAATACTCTGTCGCCGGTCAACTGACATAATTCAAGCGCCTTTTCCGCATAGGTCTGCGCCAAATCAAGCTTTGTTTGCAGGCGAGCAACCACGGTCAGACTGTAATAGGTGGCCGACAATTCCCCGCGATTTTGGAGCTTTTCACACAACAATAACGCTTGCCCGCAATAGGTGTAGGCGGTATCATAGGCTTCCTGTTCCAGGGCAATATCGGCTAACAAACGTAGCGTGGGCAGTGAGCCTGCCTCGTCACCTGTGGCCTGTTGGATGGCTAGGGCTTGTTCGCACAACAGCTTGGCCTGATTAAAGTCACCCCGCCGATAAGCGACTTGGGCTTGTTGGCAGATCGTAGCTGCCACACCGCTCTTGTCACCAAGTTGCTCGCGCAATTGCTGGCTGGCAAGCAGCAGGGTTTCTGCCAAATCATATTGGGCTTGCTCAACGGAAATCCTGGCTAGATAATATTTGATGCTAGCAATCCCCGCTGCATCCTCAAGTTTCTCATAAATGCTTATGCCTTCTATCAACAGTTTTTCTGCCTCGGCATAATCTGTCTGTTCAAAACAAGCTTGCCCCCATTTCAATAAACAGATGGCCAAGGCCTGTTCATCGGCGATTGCCCGTGCCGAATCGTGCGCCCATTGGTAAGCCTGGCGCGCTTGTGTATAGCGGGCGCGCACAAACCATGCCTCTGTCAATGTCGCCGTATAATCAAGCACCAGCGACCATTGTTGCAAAGCATGCGCCGTGCGCATGGCCGCCATCATATTCTCCCATTCTGGGCGCAAGGCGATGTATTGGGTGCGGTGCTGTTCGGCAAAGGCATGATAATAAGCGGCCATATTTGCTTTGGCCTCCGTGTTATCACCCAGTTGTTCGTGCGCAAAATCGGCTAACAGCGGGTGCTGGCGGTAGCGATCCTCTTCCTCTTCGCCGAGTAACGAGAGCGCAGTCAAGGCGAAGAGGCGATCTTCGGCTGTATATTTGTCCAACCTAGCGATGTGGGCAAGCGCGGGCGCGGTAAAAGAGCGCCCTTCAAAGACGCCAAGTAGCGCAAAAATGTGCCGCAACTGTATATCTAACGAGTCCCAACTGACCGTAAATGAGGTGCGCACCGCCCGGTCACTGATCGAGAGGTCGAGCCTTTCTTGGACATTGCGCAACCGCTCTGCCATATCAGCCAGTCGGCGGCGTGGGCGCGAGGCCAGCCGTTGCGCCGTGATTTCAACGGCCAGTGGCAGATTTTGCAGCAAGGTGCAGATTTCTTGCGCGGACGTTGGTTCAGCCACCACCCGTGCTTCACCCAGGATGCGCGCTAATAAGAGATAGCCTTCGGCAGGGGTCAATTCACTCAAGCCGTGGGGGTGGGCATTGAGCGCAACCGCAACATCTTGGTCGCGCGTCGTGATCAACGTGGCGCACTGCGCGCCCCCTAGCAAAAGTGGGCGCGTGCGGGCTACGCTGCGGACATCGTCCAGCACGATCAGCGTCTGTTTATCGGCCAGCACACTGCGCAAAGCCGCCGCCCGATTTTCTACGTCCGACAGCGTGCTGAAATCGTAGCCATAGGCGCGCGCCCAGTTGCCCAAAATATCGAGCGGCTCGCTGCTGGCGACATGCGCCCACAGGACGCCGTCCGGAAATTCGTTGCGCAAAGCGTGTGCAAAGTGGATGGCCAGGGTGCTTTTCCCTAAACCACCCATGCCGACCAGCGCATAAGCCTGCGCACCATCAGGTTGGGCCAGCCAATCCTGCAATGCGCGTAGCTCTGCTTCGCGCCCGACGAAGTGTAGCAAGCTTTGTGGGGCTTGGAAGGGTGGCGCCAGCGGTGACGCAGGGACAGCAAAAGCTAGCGTCGAACCTCCCTCGCTATCTGGGCCAATTTCACCTGACAAAATTTGGTCGTACAGATCATTTGTTTCGTCGGAAGGCGGCACCCCAAACTCATCTTCAAGCGTCTGGCAACAAAATTCATATTGAGCCAGCGCTGCCGCGCGTTGGCCACTGCGCGCCAGCAGGTGCATCTTGACTTGATGCGCCTCTTCTAGCCACACGGCGCGGCCCAGCAAACGATCGACAAAATCGATGCCGGCGCTATAGCGTTTTTCTTGCAAACAGCGCACCCCCAGCCGCAAAATTGTCCGTTGAATGGCCTGGCGTAGGCGCTCGCGTTCGTTTTCCATCCATTCTTCAAAGAGTGGCGCATCACGCAGATGAAAATCTTCTAGAAAATCACCCTGATAGAGCGCAACGGCTTCCTGCAGTTCCTGGAAGGTGGGCTCGGGTTGACGCAATTTAGCTTCAAAGTGGGCCAGATCCAGCGTGTAGATCGCCTTTACATTGAAGGCCAATGTGTCACGCTCGATGATCAGATAGGGCTCAAATATCCTTTTTAGCCGGGTTAGTTCGACGCGCAAATTGCGGCGCGCAGCCTCTTCGGGTAAATCGCTCCAGAGCAGCGCTGCCAACGACTGGCGCGAGTGGGGTCGCTCAGTTGCCGCTAAATAATAGATCAGCGCCAGGGCTTTGTTGGCGTTAATCACCGCATTAACCTGATCAAGCTTGATCTGCGGGCGGCCGAGCAACGTTATTTCTAGCATAGCCATCCTGGATTGACAACGGATAATCATCGATAACAGACCACACATTAATGATCGTTGATTTTCAACGATCATTCAACGTTTGGTTGTTATACTGAAACAAGCAACACGAAAAAACATGATTGATAATAGTTGTGCCATTTCATTATAAAACAATTGAGAAAAAAAGCTAGTGAAGCTTACGGTAAAGCAGGTGCCGAACACGGAAGGTCACCCCTGATCCAAGTATAGATTTAGCTTGATCGATGATGCCACGCACCTGGCATAGAAGGGTGCGGCACTGCCATATATTATTTTGTCCTAATGCTGTAAAAGTTATCTAAAGGGTGTAATCATGCATGAACTTTCGAGCCAACCGCTACCTTGGAAAAGGCCACACACGTCAGATGCCTTAATCGGTCAATTCGATGGTGGGCAACGCCAAATTGTCAAGAGCAGCGGTAAAGCGCTGCCAGGGGGGTATCCACAACTTATGCCAAAATCTGCATGGGGTAAACGAGGGCCCAGATTGGCGCATCTACCATTTTCGGCACACATTGCACCAGTGGGTGAAAATATTGAGCCGATTGAATCAGCGCATGAGTGTGTTTCAATTAAACAACGCGGACGCCAGGTAATCACAGCCGTGGGCACAGTGGATCATCGGCTCAAGCTATTTAGCTGGCGCGTGAACGCCGATGGTGCGGTTGTCTGTACCGGCATGAGTAGCACTCAGGCTGGCCGCGTTGCGCAGATTGCGATTGCGCGTGCGCGTAAATTTGTCACCGCCTTTCGCACGGCCACGCGCCAATTGCAATTAGTCAGCTGGAATGTAAGCAACACCGGCGCTATCTATCGAGCGGGCGCCAGTAGTGTGCCGGCGGATGAGCGCACGAACAGAGCGAGCGATGCGATTGACAAAGTCAAGCTGGTTGCACTAAACAATACCCTATTGGTAACTACCTGCACCACCGCAACCGGCCAAGTCAAATTGAGCAGTTGGCGTCTGCACGACAATGATTCGCTGACGCGTTTGCATGATTATACTATAACGGATGATCGCGCGCGCGCGGTTGTTCCCATTGTTCTATCGACCATCGCCGCTGGCGCGCGCCTTGTAACCGCTTTGCGAACCCGCACTGGTCAGCTCAAGCTGCAACTCTGGCAGGTGGCGACGACCGGAGAAATTACTATGGGCGCGGTCGGTATAGTGGCTGAGGAAAAAATTAGCCAATTTGATGCCGTGGCCGACATCGAGGGCCGACTGATTACGGCTGTCCGCACGTTGGGCGGACGGCTGAAATTGATTGCCTGGCACTGTGCCGCGGATGGTCAGCTGATCCAGCGCCTCTTTGATAGCGGCGCGCGTGGCGAACGGATCCGCAAGCATTCCTTGATGCTCCATGCCAGCCAGATTGTGACAGCGGTGCAACTGGCAGCCGGTCAGTGTAAACTGATTGCCTGGACGATGCCAGCTGCAGGGTCAATTGTCCGGATTGGTGAAAGCCCTGTGCAAAGTGTCGCTAGCGTTCCGATTGGCTTGTGTCAAGAGGCTTTAGATGGCAATGCACCGCTATTAACCAGCGGGTTAACCGCAGATGGCGCCATAAAGTTGATGACTTGGCGCGCGTGAAATGTCTTCCTGGCGCATTTTAGAATTAGGACTGACCGCTAAGCCTTGCCTTTGTAACGCTGGATCAACGATCAATCAGCGCTGCCTTGTTATACTGAAAACGCCCCGCAACCACGTTTATCGTGGCAAGAAGATCGCATTGGTTTTTATTTATTTAGCAAGTTGACCACTCAACGCATAAAACGGCCCACCCTGTTGCTGCAGTAACTGGTGGGCTGGGTAAGCGCCTACTAAGCGCATTCGCCAGGGATAGGAGAAGGCCACCATGATTTTGATCGTTTCTTCCGAACAAGATGAGCATACACAAGCTGTCTTACGTTGCCTTAAGCAGATGCGCAAGCCGGCAACGTTATTGGATCTAGCCCATTTCCCTCAACAAACACAATTGGCCATGAATTTTGGCGCTCGCGATGGCTGTCAGGAGAGTATATTATCCAATTATGAAGGTGATCTCTGTTTCTCGGAGTGTCGAGCCGTTTGGTGGCGACGGCCACGGCCGATTGTGTTGCACCCGGAAGTGACCGACAAGGCTTCGCGCACTTTTGCTTATAGCGAATGTATGGCGGCCATTTCGGGGTTATGGTTGGCGCTCGACGGTTTTTGGGTCAACCACCCTATGCGCGAGGAAGAAGCGCTGCGTAAGGCCTATCAGCTAAAGGTGGCTCAACAGGTTGGCTTGGAGATTCCGCATACTCTGATCACCAATAATCCGAACCGGGCACGCGCTTTTGTCTATCGTCACGGCTTCGACCGCACCGTCTATAAATCGTTTTCCGCTGGAGAACAGGCCTGGCGCGAGAGCTCCCTGGTCCAAGCGGAGACAAATACTCAACTAGACAAGGTCTGTTATGCCCCTGTGATTTTTCAGGAGCGAATTCCGACCCAGGTTGACTTACGCGTGGTAGTGATTGATGGGACGATGTTTCCGGTCGCGATTGGGGCGCGTGACAACGAGCATAAAGTGGAACACCGCATGACCGTGGGCCGGCTACGTGGCACATCTTTTGATCTGCCAGCCACGATCATTGAACGCATTCATCTGTTGATGCAACGGTTAGGCTTGGTCTATGGCGTCATTGATCTGCGGCTCACACCGGATGGACAATACATCTTTCAGGATGTCAACCCTTCTGGTTCTTGGCTTTGGCTGGAAGAATGTGCCAATCTACCCATTACCCAAACTTTCGCTTGGTTCCTCGCCAGCCAAGATGAACAGAGAAATAGCGCCGACTAACCGACAACGCTGATTCAGTGGACAAAGCTGGGGTGCTTGTATCCTTCCCCTTAGATATAAGTGCCTTGACTTGTTTGGTAGCAGAAATTCTCCATACGAAGCTGGAGCAACTAGCTTTGGGATGGACCTTATGCACTCCGCTTATGCACTCCGGTGGATCAGTTGTTGCATGGCGGCAAAAGGGGTATAGATTAGTTTAAAGAAGCCAATAATTGGTCGCCAAAATGAATTTAGGTTTCGCATAGGTGAGCGCGCCACCAAGACCGTGCCCACGAGAATGAGCACCGAGATGCTAAATTGCATTAGTTCACCGATATGAATATCCGTGAATTCTTTGATCAGCAACTCTGCCCCAATCGCCAGGACAAGCAGATAGGCGCCTGTTTGCAAAGCGGGCTCCCAACTGACCAGCCGGGCAAAGGCGCTGGCCGCAAAACGCATGGCGAGAATACCCAGAGCAACACCAGCGACCACAATCCAAAAGTGCGTGGAAAGCGCCACCGCCGCCACCACATTATCGATGCTAAAGGCAAGGTCGGCGAGTTCGATGGAAAGCACGGTGGCCCAAAAGCTTGAATGGTAGACAATTTTTACTTTATCATGTGCATGCGCTTGATCCCCGTCATCTAGATTAGCAATATGGCCAATCGCCAAATAGACTAGATAAGCTGCGCCAAGAATTCTCAACCAGGGGTTGTTGATGATAAAGGTGGCCGCAAAGAGCATCGCGGTCCGGCCGAGATAGGCGCCCAGCAAGCCAACCTTCAGCGCTGCTTCCCGTTGCATCCCCAACATCCCATTAACAGCCTTCCCCAACCATTGCAACCAGTGTGGCCAAGGTACAGGTTTATCAGTTGGTAGGGGCGCAGCCATTGCACCCAACACGGCCGCATTGTCGATGGATAAGATGCTTTCCAAGAAGACTAATTGAACAATAATTGTGATTATCGAAAAATCAAACATCGAACACCCCTATTCTATTGCGCAGTTTTCACCTTTGAAAGCAATTTTAATATCGCATGTTAGGCAGTCTTGCTTGGGAGCGCAGGCATCCTTGCCGGCTGCCACCAGAGATGGCGGCGATCCCGATGCGCAACATGCGTTGCTATATGAAGTATATACCTTAAGGACACAGCTATTTCATTCGCTTCTGCTTAGAAATAAGTTTGCGTTCTGTATCATTGCAACGCTAGGCGACCAGCGTAATTGGTTGGCTGCCTACCCAGCTAGTTATAGTATACCAAGCCAGCAAGCGCCTTTCAAGTGCTGTAAACCACAAATCAGTGCCTTTTTATGTCTAACGTAGTCATTTGATGGTGAGAATCGTAAGTCCATCCGTGATTGTGTAGCCCGACTGTCCAGCAAATATGTGTATCTGTTACAGATATCAACTGATAAAAAAGGCCTGTCACGCTGATGACAGACCTTTTTTATTGCTGGCTACGAATTCTAATCGAATTCGTTAGGCGAGGCGCTCTGCCAGAATTTCTACGATATCTTTTACTTGCACGCCCTGATCGGCCGTCTTCGCGGCATCGGTCAGCATGGTCAGGCAGAAGGGACAACCGACGGCTACCGTTTTTGCGCCGGTGGCTGCGGCCTCGCGATAACGATTGGCATTGACAGCCTCAGCGCCGTGCTCCTCTTCTTTCCACATCTGCGCGCCGCCGGCGCCGCAACAAAACGATTGTTTGCCGTGACGCGGCATCTCCACCAGGGTTAGACCGGTCTGGTTTAATACGTTGCGCGGCTCATCAACAATGCTATTGTGTCGGCCCAGATAACAGGGATCGTGGAAGGTGATGGTGTCGTTTTCGCCGTTGTTCTGTACGCTAATCTTTTTCGCTGCGGTTAACTCAGAGAGCAGTTGCGTGTGGTGGATCACATCATAGTGGCCGCCGTATTGCGGATATTCCTTGCCGAGCGTGTGCAGACAATGCGGACAGGTCGTGACGATCCGCTTTGGCGCCACTTCGTTCAGGGTTTCAATATTAGCCTTGGCCATTTCGTAGAATAAATATTCATTGCCCGACCGCCGCGCCGCGTCGCCGGTGCAACTTTCCCTTTCGCCCAGCACGGCAAAATTGACACCCGCCGCATTGAGCACCTTCGCCAACGCTTGGGCCGTCTGGCGGGCGCGTGGGTCATACGATGGGGCACAGCCCACCCACCAGAGCACGTCTGGCGTTGGATTGTCTTCGATGGTGGGCACGCTTAAACCATTCGCCCAATCCAGCCGATTGGCGGCGCTCTGGTTCCAGGGATTGCCGTTGCGCTCCATCCCGCGATAGGCGGTCTTGAGTTCTTTGGGAAAATCGTCCTCCATCAAGACTTGGTGACGGCGCAGATACAGTATATCGAACATCGGCTCGTTGCCGACGGGACAGATGTCGATACACGCGCCACAGGCCGTGCAGGCCCAGACCGCAGAGGCGCTGATCGCATAGTCAAGCAAATTGAGTTCAGATGGCTTGCCTTCGCCTAATTCTTCCAAATGCGCATTAAGATAGTAGCGCTTGTTCACTTCTAAGGCTGAAGGTGAAAGTTCTTTGCCGGTGACATACGCTGGGCAAACATCTTGGCAGCGGTTACACATGATGCAGGCGTAAGCGTCGACCAAATTGGTCCACGGCAGTTGTTCGATCTTGGCGACGCCGAACTCTTCATGTGTTTCATCGGCAAAATCTTCCGGCTCAAGCGCGCCCAATGCGGCGCGTCGAGGTTTGGTCAGGAAATTGACGCCTGACATGATCAGATGAAAATGTTTTGTGTAGGGAAAATAGGGAATAAAGAGCAGGATCAGCCCCAGCGCCACCCACCAGCCGACGTGTTGACCAACGACGAGCACCGATGGGCTCCAACCGGCCCACAGATGGCTGACCAGATTGCCAAACGGCTGGCCCCAATCGCCACCCCGTTGCGCAATCACAAAGCTTTCGCCGAGCATGCGAAAGCCCACGTGAAGTAAGATAAAGAGGCCAACGATCAACGAATCACGGTAGATGCCGCCTTCTTTTACCTTGTCTACTAGCCTAATATTCGGGTGATAACTTAGTGCTTGCGGCTGCAGCACAAAGCGACGTAACAGGAAGTAGATCATGCCGATCAGCACTGAGGCTGTCAGAATGTCGGCCAGAAAGCGATAGATTGCACCGATGAAACCTTCGCCCAAGAAAGTGATCGGAAAATAACCCTGGATCACATCACCGAAGTTCACGAGAAAGTAAAAGGTAAAACCCCAGGCGATCATCGCATGAAAAATGCTGGCGACCGGGCGGGTCTTCCAAGTTGGTTTTAAGGTCAGCCAGGTCTTGAGCGCTTCGCCAGCCCGGTTTTGTATTTCATCCCAAGTTGGCTTTTGCCCCTGACCGCGCCAGATTATCTGGTAGATCGATTTGAAGTCGAAATAAGCATAGGCTAGCGCACCGACAACACAAACGACAAAGAGAAATTTTTCATTCAGGCTTAGCATGGATATTCCTGTCTTTCTCGCGTAATGAAGCCCAGAATCGATGATAATGGCGATGAACTACCCTAGCACGCTGTAGTTTTGACGCCGTTGTGGCGCGATTATAGCATACCTGCGGCCAGAATTTTGTTCTGCCAATTAAAAAGGGCGTAGACCACGGTCTACGCCCTTTTATCTATCAAGATTTTCCATCATCTAGCTGGCTGCGTCAAAAACCTCAGTCACGTCCACCCCGAAGCCCGCCAGCAAAACCGAAGTTGCCCGCATTCCTGGCGTAAATTCACCGTGTACTTCGTACTGTTGATCTGTCAAATGAAGCACAGTGATCAACGTCCGCATAGGGTCTACGATCCAATATTCGGCAATCCCAACCTGAGCATAATCGTTGCGTTTCTTCACATAGTCTCGGTCCGGATCATCTGGACTGACAATTTCCATCACCAGATCAGCGCCGTACCAATACTGCTCGCCCCGCATAGTATCATGTTCAGTACTCATAAAGAGCACGTCTGGTTCACGGTATATGCGCGGTTGAATGCGTACACGTAATGGCGCTACTAGCACCTGCCCTAATTTGCGTTCATTGACAAACATCCACAATACACGATACAACAATAGTACAATAAACTGATGTGACTGGGTTGGCATGGGCAGAAATTCCAGATAGCCATCGGCAAATTCTATAAGTTGATTGGTATCTACAGCTAGGTAATCTTCTTCCGTCCACTCACCCTGGTAGGGAAAAAGTTTGGCGATATCCCATGCTGGTTCTGCCACCCGCTTAAGCACTGGCTCATGCGTTGCCATAATACCCCTCCATACTATCCTTAAATAATCCGCAACTCTGGATCGGGCTCGATGGTCATGACGCTAATGCGGGCCGCAATCTTGCGGGCTAGGCTGCGCAGTGACTTCGCCGCTTCACTATCTGGCGCTTCGAGTACGATTGGTTTACCTGTATCGCCACCACTGCGCACACGAGCATCTAGTTCGACGCGCCCCAAAAATTCGGCCCCGATTTTTGTGGCAGCCCCTTCACCACCGCCTGTGCCAAAAATGTCACCACTCATGTTTTCAATCACGCCAATGATCGGTACCTGTAATTGTTGGAATGCTTCGGCGCCACGCAAGGCATCGCTCACGGCGACAGCCTGCGGACCGGTGACGATCACGCCGCCGGTGAGCGGCACGCTCTGCGCCAGACTCAATTGCGCATCGCCAGTGCCGGGGGGCAGATCGACAATCAGATAATCCAATTCGCCCCAGCGCACATCTGTGAATAACTGCTGGATGGCTTTGTGCAACATCGGCCCACGCCAGACCAAGGCTTTGCCCTCAGGGACGAGAAAGCCCATGCTGATCACTTCTACGCCAAACGCCGTGAAGGGCACCATCTTGTTGCCGTCGAGGCGCGGCTTGCCGGAAAGCCCGAACATCATCGGGATATTCGGGCCGTAGATATCAGCGTCGAGCACGCCAACTTTTGCCCCTTCCAGGGCCAAGCTCACGGCTAGATTGGTGGAAACTGTACTTTTACCCACGCCACCCTTGCCACTGGCGACGGCGATAATATTCTTGACCGGAATGTTCAACTTGCCGGCGATGCGCTTGTCCGTACGCACCTGGGCGTCAAAGCGCACATTCACCTGGTTAACACCAGGCACCAACTTTTTCACAGCGGCGATGCTTTCGTTCTCCATCTGGCTGCGTAACGGGCAGGCCGGGGTGGTCAACATAATGGTAAAGCCAACCTGATCGTCACTGATTGTGATGTCGCGCACCATGTTGAGCGTGATTAGGTCTTTGTATAATTCGGGTTCCTGCACAGTGCTCAGGGCCTTGCGCACCGCTTCTTCGGTAATACCGTTACTCTTGCGTCCAAACATTTGCTCTGTCCTTTGTTGAATGGCGTGTCAATGTGCTTCTATTATACGCAGCGGGACTTAGCATACAAGTTGGAAGCTTCCTTTTATTGCAATCATGTAGGACAAGCAAAGGCCGAATTAGCTTTCCGCCAGCACAATGACCCGATCTTCCTTGGCAAACGTGACTGGTTGGGATTTGCGTGGGTTGAGTTTGACGCCAAAGGCCTGTTCGGACTGATAGGCCTGGGCCTGCACGCGATAGCCAATCGCAACTTCGCCACGGCGGCGTGCAGCCTCGACTACCGTATAGAAATTGACCGGTTTGCCCGGTTGAATGTAATCAGAAGCTGGTTTGAAATAAAGTTCTGAACCATCAGGGTCAAACAAATCTTGGAAAACGCTGGCAAGTTGCTTGTTTTCTGAAATTTGCGCCAAGATCAGGCTGATCAGTTTGTCGCTGACCACAAAATCATCGGCGCGTGTCACCTGGGCTAGCTCGCGATTGCGAATGTCCAACATTTCGCTGACAATCGAAAATGCATGACCTTGCTTGTCGGCAAGGTCACGTAAATGCAACAACGTGATCAGGGTGCGGGCATCAACTTGCTGGGCATTCGATGCCGATGCCGTTTGCTCGCTCAAAACGATCACATGATTGTAACTGGGAATGGCCAACGCATCTAGTATACGTCGGTCCGTGACATCGCCTGGCTGGCAATTGACACTTAAATTAATATAGGCCTGGCCATTGGCATTTTGAGTGAGCGCATGTTGTACATCGTCGGCGCTGATCGCCACAACCTGCACGCTAGAGCCCGCACCAACATAATGATCCAATTCGGTGATAATGGCGGCGGCCCGTTCATTCCAGCCGAGAATCAAGGTGCGTTCGGGAACGGCTGGGTGCGGGGTCGCTTCACAGATCGCGTTGGTTTCCAGGGCTATATTCGTCAGCCCTGATAGCCGAATGGTGTCATCATCGGCAGAAATGACGATCAACTTGTCACCTTTGGCAATCGGCGTCTGCATGGGGGGATTAAGTTGGATATGACCTGCTTTGCAATGTAGTCCAATCACAGCCGAATCTTCATAGGCCATCAGCGCTTCGGCAAAGGTTTTGCCGGCTAAGCTTGGTTCTTCTTTAAAATAAATCTCATCGCCGCCAAAATCCAGCAGTTCCGTATAGGCCACCGATAAACCAGACTGACGACAGGTCTGCGCTGTGATGCGGGCAATCAAATCGCTGGCGGCTACCAATTCAACTTCGTCGCGCCCCACCATGCGCGCCACTTCTAGATTCTTCATGTCGCGGATAAAGCTGACAATATGATAGCGTTTTGATGTGCGTTGCGAATGTGAGGTCAGCGCCAACATGGTCTTGATCACATAGGCATCTGGATTATCGTCATCTTCGGGCGCCAGAATGACAATCGAGCGGGCAGCGTCGGGGTTGACGATCTTGAGGTCGGCAATATCAATCGGCGCGCCGGTGCGATAGACAAGGCGGGTGCGTCCTGTGTTGCCAACCTTGGCCGCCACTTCATCTTGCATCTCGCCGGCGTCTTTCTCGGCCAGAATCGCAATGCAGGGGTGTGGCTGATTTGCATTCGCAAGGACCAATTCAGAGATAAGAGTAAAGATTTGTGGTGACCAGCCCAAGATGATCGTGTGATGCTCTTCGGCTACAAAAGAGCGACCTTTGCGCAGATTCTCCAGTCGGCCTTCCAGGCCGGTGGTCAAAATGCCGATCAGGGTGCTGACAATAAAGACACCGCTCAGGGTTGTGGCCAACATCGCAAACAGAAATGGCCAACTGCCGGTGTCACCACCCATCGTGCCCGAATCTAGCGTGCGCATCAATTCTGCCCACGCCAATTGAGAAAAGCCCCGCTGATCAGGGTCGATCCCGAAAATTTGCACCACGAAGGCGATAAATGCAATGATGGCGATCGATAATAAAAAGAGCCAACCGATCAGCGCGATTGGTCCCTTGCTCATGGTGTTATCAAAGCGATAACGAAGACGATCTTGTACTCTAATGGTGGTCATGGTAGTCAATCCCGATTAATTCATCACTTAGCTTATGTTATACTTACACACGGACTAAATAATTAATCGCTGGATTGACCCGAATCCTTCGTTGGATCGATAAACCTGTATTGAGTGCTTGTTTTATTGGTGCTACGTCTATTTTTTTACGTCCGCTTGCATCATTTTTGCCACTTTGCGCCCCATTTCCACCGCATAATTAGTCCCTCGATCCCACGGGTAAACCTGGCTCATGGAAGCAAAGTAGAGGCCAGGCAGTGGCGTCCGAATCGCTGGGATCATGTCGGCATAACCCACGGGCGGGACAGGCTGCGCATATTTTGCTTTGTGGATCCATGCCCCTGTCACCCAACTGGGCTGAAAATCAGGGTTGAATTGGACGAAGTGGGGCAGAAACTCCGCTAATAGCTCGTCGGTGCTCATGGAAAAATAACGATGATCCACATCCAGATAGTTACCGATATAGAGCAAATGGTCACCTGCATAGTGGCTGGCATCGATCATATTCGTGTGCTCTACCAAGGCCAGGAAAGGCAGATTAGCACTCTTCGGCACGTTGACCCAGTAGATATCGCGCAGCAACTGGCGATCCAGCGCCACAGTCATGACAATTGCACCCATGCTCTTCAGTTTGCCTAGCTGATGCAGATAACTGGGTGGTAGGTCAGGTGTCAATTGTTGCATAAAGCCAGGGCTGACGGTGCTGAGGACCATGTCATAATCAACCGGCAGCTGATCTTGCAACGTCACCTGAAAACCACCTTCCGGTAACGCGTGGATGTTCTGCACATTGGCGTTGGTCTTCAGCGTGACATTGCGGCTGCGCACCTGCTGCGCCAGACCATCGACAAAAGCCTGGAAGCCACCGCGATAATAGATCAGTTGTTTGGTGCGCTTGTAGATGCGGGCCCAGAACCAGGCTAGATTCACTTCTTTATAATGCTGATCGAACTTGCCTTGAATCATCGGCTGCCAGAGGGTTTCATAAGCGTTTTTGCCCATCCAACGCGCCAGCCATTCGTCAGCAACCACTTTATCAAATGTTTGCCACGGCGAACTGGGGTGGAATTTCAGATAGGCCAGCACCATGCCCATGCGCAGCCGATCAAAAATCGATAGATGCGGAAAAAGTAAGACGCGCAAAGGCGTATCCAGTGGATAATTGCGGCCCTGATAATAGAAGACCGTGTCTGGGTTATGGACTTCGACGAGTTCACCCAACCCGATCTCTTTGGTAAAGTTAAGAATCGCATCGTCGTTGGTAAAGAGATGATGGTAGAAATGTTCCAACGGCCAGTCCCATTCGGGGCGCCCTTTGAACCCGGCTGCCAACCCACCCAACTGGGCGCTGCCCTCATAAACAACAATGGTATTGGCTGGATCCTGGCTCAAGTCATAGGCGGCCGTCAAACCGGCAATGCCGCCGCCAACGATGGCGATCCGGCGGGCTGAAGGGGCTGAAGTATTAGTAGCCATGATGTAAAACGCTTGCTCCCCCTCACACGCGCCGCGCATGAGGCAAAACTAGATATTGTTGTTATGAATCGTTCCTGTACAAAAAAAACCAGCGCCATAAGGCGCTGATTTTAAGCTCGGATCAAGGGTAGCTTACGCCGCTAGCGAAAGCTCAGTTGTTTGGATACCCTGTTGCAAGTGCATGTTCAACTGCCGTTTCGCTCGGCTGTACATTTCAATTAATTCACCGTCGCCGCCCTTAAACGATTGTACTGTCTGGGTGGCGCACAAATAACAGCCGCGCAAAAATTTATAATTATTGCTATTGCATTTTAGACAGCCATTGAGTTCGATCATCATCAAAACAAAAGCCAGGCTATCTGGATGTGTCTCTGGCAACGCAGCCACTCGGTCAACGAGCATTCGCCATTCCTCGCCCCGCAAATCGCGCAGACTGGAAATTAAGTGCGCCGGAAACAATAATTCGGCCTTAGCGTGAATAATATAATCATTCAAATCCGACATATATTCCTCCATCTATAATAGCGTTGAAACGCAGATGATATGAATTTATCCGTCTATTAACCGGCCCTAGACAGCTGAGCCGGCTACTTCATAAGCTCAATTCTACGTTCGGAATCTTTACAAATTCCGGCGCATTGATGGGCGACATGGCCCCATGCTGCTGCCGTCCGTTAGAACCAGCCACCAGCAAGTTCAGGTTACTGATCAAAGCATTCAAGTCCAACTCATTCTCTGCACAGATCTTTGCTAGCGTGTCATCCGGTTCAATGGCACAACTGCTGCAACCACCCAAGTGAAAACCGGCCAGAATCTGTTGCGCTTGTGGGTGTGCCATCTGCACTTCGCGCACCGTCATTTCGGGCTGGAAGGACAGATCACCACTGAATTGCTTTAACTCAACGCGCAATTGAGCCGTTGTCGTAGCCATTTCTTCGCGCAAATGGCGAATTTCATCATTTGCATCGAACAAGGCTCGGTTATAGCGATCCAGCCGTCTGGTTGCCGTGTTCAACTCCTGGTGAAGTTTCCACGTGTAAATCAGTGCCATACCGGCTATGATTAACGCTATTACTTCAATGAACGTTCCCATTTCTGTACTCCTAAAGTCGTTACAATGTAAATTCTTCGCCCGGCGCTAGCACTGTGCATTCGATCTCATTCGTACGGCGTAATTGTGCCGCAAAAGCTTGGGCATCCTGTTTGATCGGGGGAAATGTATTGTAGTGCGCCGGGATTACATGCTTGGCCTGAACGAACTGGGCCGCGAGGATCGCATCATCCGGGCCCATCGTGAAGTTATCCCCAATCGGCAAAATAGCCAGATCGACACCGCCCGCTTCGCCGATTAATTTCATATCATAGGTCAATGCGGTATCACCGGCGAAGTAAACATCGCTGCCATCATTAAAATGAATCACGTACCCAGCAGGATTGCCCCCAGGCGTACCATCGGGTAGGGTGCTGCTGTGGTGAGCTATCGTCATTTTGACGCGACCAAAGGGGAAACTATACGCGCCGCCAGTATTCATCGCATAGCAACTGCTGACGCCTTGATTTTGTAACCAGTTTACAATTTCAAAGTTGGCGACTACGGTTGCATTCGTCCGCTTTGCCAGCGCAACGGCGTCCGCTGTATGATCGGCATGGCCATGCGTTAGTAGGATAAAATCGGCTTCGATTTTGTCAACGGTGACGGGGGCTAATGGATTGTTGGGGGCAAAGAACGGATCAATCACAAGTTTGACGCCATCCACTTCGACGGCAAATGTAGAATGACCATAATAGGTAAAATGCAGCGGCATGGCCTCTCCTTCTCGATACGCTCGCTAGCCAAAAGTAGATAACATTGTTTTCTTATGTTTCTAAATGCTTATTTTTCTAAATGCTTACATTACTAAATATACACAATCAGCTAATTTTATACCCAAGTTGTTTCAACTTTCGTCCGTCTGCTCGTCACGTTCTGGCAGATTAGGTATGTAAACACACATTATACACCAGCGCGTCAAGTTTGGCTACTGCTGTGTAAACGTCCATAGCTCCAGCGCATCTGGGCCATTCGTCAGCTTGTCGCGCTGGAGTGTCTTAGGATCATACAAAATAGCCATCAATTTGTAAGCGCCAGGGGGAAGGGTATGTGGCAACAACAACACGAACGGTGGTTGGGCTTTGCTCATGTCCGCATCCTGTTGCGCCACCAGCGCGCCGTCTGGCCCCAATAACTGTAGAGATATTTTATGGTCCACCAGGCCCAATGGCTGCCAGTACAATTGTACGGCCAGTGCGCCGCGTGCTTGGAAAGCCGTCTGGTTGACAGCTATGTCTTGCAGCATCGCACCTTGTTGCCACTGCGCATTGACCGTCTGGGTGGGGGCAGCGGGCATTTTTTCGGCAATGAAAGGTGTCACCCGCAGGGCATTGAGCCAAATGTCCGGCCCTGCCAACCAACGACTGCGTAGCCATTTTTCGATGGTGCCGTCTGGATCAACCGTTGCCGCGTTGTGGTTGAGCAAGAAAATGCGCTCGTGTGTCTGCGCCAGCCGAGTCAATTCATCTAGACTAGCCTGGTCGGTTTTAAGCCCTGTCGGCAACGGCAAGATGGCCAGCGTATTGTCGGCGGGCAGTGATAAACCCATAATATACGCTTGATCGGGCGCGGTCAGCACCAGCGCGTCGCCAGGCCCCCAATTGGCGCCGAGTTGTTGCAACAACGCTTGATAATCGGCCGGCGCCAATCCGGGCTCCGTATCGGCAAAGCGGCGTTCATATAGGGTCACCTTTTCCTTGCTGGGCAAGGTCCAGTGGTGCACCGGCTGGAAGGCACGATTGAAGAGGTCGTCTGGCTGGGTGAGAATGCGCTTGACGACGGCTTGACTGGCTTCGCTGGTGCGGAAAGTATGGGTGTCGTCGAGCAACACGTAATCCATCTCAAATAACTGGTTGTAGGCGGGCTGATCGTTCCAGTTGCGCGCCAATTCCCGTAACGTCACCTGGGGATAAGTTGTATAAATCTGATAGAGAAAATGTTTTTCGTGTAGTTCGTAGGAATTGACCAGCAACCCCAAGTTGATGCGATCACGCTCGTGGGCAACGCGTGCATTGTCCACCAAGGTTAAGACCTCTGGCGCAATCGCATACCCCGGATCCGTCTCTTCGCTGGCTGGATATTGCAGGAAGAAACCGTGCGCCAGTAAATTCACCGGGCCACCAGGCAATTGCACATGTAAAGGCGCGCGCCAGGGGGCAACAATCTCGAACGAGATCAACACAAATTGGGCGGCGGCAATGAGCAAAATGATTCCGATCGCCAAATTGCGCAGTAAGCGACTCCGCCACTGCCATAGGCCATAGGCCATCCAGATCGCAAACGGTGGCAAAAAAGGCATCAAAAAACGATCATGGGCCAGGCTGACGCGCGTCGAAAAGATCATATAGGGCGCAATCGCCCAGATCAACAAGATCCAGGCCTGATCATCGAGTTTTGTGAATAATTGGCGGAGTGTCTTGCGCCGTTGCCAGAGAAAAACAATCACCACCAAGACAAACGCTGCGCTGAGTGCTGGTCCCAACTGTTCGGTGGAGACTTCATAGAGATATTTGCCATACGCCCAAAATCGACCATCTTCCAAACCATAGGCGGTGTGCAAAAAGCCCGTGATAAACTCCGAATTGGGTAGATACCAAGCTGACATCACCCAGATCGCAACTGCGCCGGCGCTCAACGCATTGTGCAACGGGCGGAGGGCTGCCGGTATCTCCTTTGTCGGTACGGATAGTGCATAGAGCAACCCGGTTGTGAGCAGCGCATAGGCCGGAAAAAGCCAATTTCCCAATGGACTCTGGAACACAGCGGCGTGCGCGGGAATAAACCAGGCCGCAGCTAATAGGAGGCTGATGATGAAGACAATCGCTAGCCGCCGCCAATGGGGGCGCAGTGCGTCTACATGTTGCACAAGGGCCGTTAGAATGCCACCGTGCCCCAAAATAAAGAAGAGCGGTACGATCAGAAAGGCCGCCGCCGTCCATTTGACCAGAAACGCCATGCCCAGCGCCGCGCCAAACCAATACGCATAGCTGCGTCGCGTAAACCGTTCGGTTGCCAGCAACAAGGCAATCGCCAGTGCCACCATCGCCGTCAGCGCAAAATCTAAATACAGATAACGCGACATCGCAAAGATCATCGGGAAGGCGCCGAGCAGCGTCACGGCCAGTGCCGCTACCTTCACGCCGCCCATGCGTTCTGCAATGCTCCAAGTCGCGCCGAGCAGCACCAGCAGGTAAATCACATTGACCATCACCGCCACATCTTCATTCACCCCAAAGAGTTTGTAGAAAACCCAAACCGTGAGGTGGACGAAGGGGGGGTAATAGTTGCTATAGACCAGGGCGCTGAAAATCGATTGCGGGGTGATGGTGTGCAGAATATTATTGTAGGCCAAGCTGGTGATCAGATGATCCATCCGATCCCAGCCATAGGTAACCACATTGACGCCAAGCCAGTGCCAATTAACCAGGCCAAAGAGCAGGGTCAAGCCGCCAACCACACCTATTCGCCACCAAAGCACGTGGCGTTCATGTTTAATTTGTAGCATAGAGAAGTGACAGAATTAAAGATAGGCTAGAAAAGCGCTCCCTCCCCTGCAGGGAGGGAGCCCGTTGGTCGGATAGAGCGAGTGATTTCGGCTGTCCACCAATCAGTTCCCTCCCTGTAGGGGAGGTTAGGGAGGGGTCGCTTTCCTACAAAACAGAGAGCCAGACTTACCTTACAGCAAGTCTGGCTCTCCGAATTACGATTGATTTCAGGCTAACAACGAGCATCCAGGCAAAAGGAGAGAAGCGCTGCGCCCACTAAGCGCCGCCTTCTTTGCGCTTCCTGGCGGTCTCGGCTGCTTTACGTTTGAGCTCATCCATACGCGCTTTTTTGGCAGCGGCTTCATCACTTGCACCACCGTCTGCACTCGCCACAACAGCGCCGCCATTGCTGGGAACGGCATCACCAGTCGCGGTTGTTTTGGTGGCAGACGTCTCTGTTGCGGGTTTAGCCGCAGCCGCGCTCGCAATGGCAGCCTTGGCCGCTTTCTCAGCATCGGCTTTAGCTTTCGCCTCCGCCTTGGCCTTGTCTTCAGCCTCTTTCTTGCGCTTGGCATCTTCTTCGGCTGCCCACTGCGTCGGCCAGAGCGCAGCGTAATATTCAACCGGCACCGTTAACTCCGCCTTGTCATAGACCAGTTGCGGGTAACGGTCATAGACGGCCAACTCGAAGTCGTGGTTCATCTTGATCGCATCAAATGGGCAGAACTCTACGCAGAAGCTGCAACTCATACAGACGGCCGCATCGATATAGAATTCAGCAGGACGCGCCACGGGTTTGCCATTGGCGTCCATGTCGCGCACGATCCAGATACATTGCGGCGGACAAACTTTGGCACAAATGCCACACGCTGTACATTTGTCTTCATTCGCCTGTGTATCCCAAATGAGCATGGGAATATAGCGGAAGCGCTCCGGCAAGAGCCGTCTTTCTTCCGGGTATTGGATGGTCAAAATACCTTCCTGGGTGATCGGCTGCTCGATGACGCGCCGCCCATTGCCGCCTTTGACGCTATCCTGATAGCGGCTAGGGACATGCTTGCGGTCATCCGCAAAAGTATCCAGCGCGTGTTTCAGCGTGATGCCCAAGCCCTTTAAAAGTCCGGTTCCGAACATGAAATTCTCTCCTGATAACGGTTAATGGTTAAGGCATGACGCTGCATTCAGCATGACGCATTAACCATTCAGTATTAACCATTTTTATCTGTCCACTTCACCCAGCACAATGTCGATCGCACCCAACACCACAACCGCATCTGCGATCTTATAACCAACCGACATCGGGCCCAGCGCGTTCAAATTGATAAAGCTCGGCGCCCGCACATGATAGCGATACGGAGTGGCCTTATTATCGCTGACCACATAGAAGCCCAATTCACCTTTGGGCGCTTCCACACGGACGTAAGCTTCGCCTTCGGTCGGGCGGAACGTGTATTTGTCGCGGGTGGACAAAAATTCGCCGCCAGGAATATCGCGGATTGCCTGCTTGAGAATTTTGACGCTTTCGCGGGCTTCGAGCAAGCGAATATAATAACGGGCAAAGATGTCGCTTTCGGGCAAGGTTGGAATGTCGAAATCGAAGCGATCATAAATGCAATAAGGTTGGGCCTTGCGAATGTCATACGGCACGCCGGCGGCCCGAATCATGGGGCCACTGACACTGAGCGAGAGCAAGTCTTTGGCCGATAGATAGCCAACGCCGCGCCCACGCGCCATCATGATTTCGTTGCCGGTGATCATGCGATCCAACTCGTCCAGCACGTTGGGCAGACGGGTGTCCACCATATATTTCGCCTTTTCTAACCAGCCAGCGGGCAGATCGCGCACCACACCGCCAAAGCGCATATAATTGCACATCAGGCGTGAACCACTGACCGCCTCGAAGAGATCGAGAATCATCTCGCGTTCTTCAATCGCGTACAAGGCGGGGGTTTGCAGCGCCCCCAAATCGTTAAGAATAAAGCCGATCGACCACATATGATTGACCACGCGGGTCAATTCGGCCATGATAATGCGAATGTAGTTGGCCCGTTCTGGCACTTCAATATTGGCCAGCTTTTCGATAGCCAACGCATAGCCCAGATTGTTGCTCATCGAGTTGATGTAATCGAGCCGATCTGTGAAAGGCATGTTCATCAGCCACGTGTTGCGCTCGCCGATCTTCTCGTGGTTACGATGCAAATAACCCATCTCCGGCTCTAGCGCTAGGATGGTTTCGCCTTCGATGCGCACGAGCATGCGGAAAACGCCGTGGGTGCTGGGATGATGGGGCCCCAGGTTTACCACAATGCTCTGGGTGTCCAGTTCGCCAATCGCACTGATATTGCTCTTCTCGGAATCGTAGCCCAACCCTTCGGGTGCTTGACTGACCGGCACATACGAGATCGGTGTCTGCCAGCTCTCTGGGTCCCAGCCTTCGGGATAGGTCGAGTTGCTACCCCAGGGTAGCTTATCTTCCTGCCAAAAATAACCTTCGGCCGGATAGCGATTCCTGAAGGGTTTGCTCTCTTCTTCGAAGTAAGCCTCTTTCCAATCCTTGCGCATGGGATAGCCGTTAAAGCCGTCCCATAATAAGACGCGGCGCAAATTGGGATGGCCCTCGAACTTGATCCCATAAAGGTCGTAAACTTCAGATTCCTGCAAGTTTGCGCCTGGATAGACGCTGGTGGCGGAGGGAACAACGTCACCTTCCGGCACGCGCACGTGCAGATTAATATGGCCGCCACCTTTCTGGGTGCTGTATAGATGGTAGACCGTGTCAAAACGTTCTTTGACGCCCGCGCGCGCCTTGCCCGCATAGGCGCTGTAGTCAACACAGGTGACGCTGGAGAGGAAATCGTAACGCTCTTGGTCACGCAAATGCGTAAGCAGC
>JBBQBY010000045.1:0-22557 GCA_038318235.1 Caldilineales bacterium | reverse complement strand
GTGCCTGGGATAATTAAGGGGCGATCGTCGCCCATGCCTTCTAGGTTCCCATTCAGGCGCCCAGATTCGCCATTTGGTGATAGATTGTTGGCGCTAGAATCAGCCCCCTCCCTTTCTAGGGCAAGGTTAGGGTGGGGTGTTTTCCCCAGTTCACGACTAATTTGCTCGGTTAACCCGACCAGCGCTGGTGACATAATGCGGCTGGCGGGCAAATGGATCTGCTGGTCACAGGCGCCGGCCACGGTGGCCGCCCCCGCCGGATCGGCGCCCAGAAACAAGCGATAACCGGCCTCATCATCCGCAATTAGTAACGCGCTGTCCAAGTGAGGCAACCATAATTGGACCAGCCGGTGGGCGCTGTTGGTATCTTCCTCGCTGTTGTCAAAGATTAGATGTTTATGGGTGCGGAAAAGATGAATGCGGCTCCAATCGTTGGTCAAGACCTGCTGGTTAAAAAGCTGCACCTGCATGCTGAAATCGATCAACGTCGCTTGCTGGCAAAGCTGGCGAAACTCCTGGCTAATCTGGCGCGCCGCCCGCAACGCATTGATGCGCGCCGTGTGATGTTCCCCACTCGGCGCGGCCAATTCCAGGCGTTCGTAGGCCTGGTCGATACTAAAGCCTTGGAGCGCGGCTTTATTGAGATTGTCTAAGACCTGGCTGATCACGCGGCTGCGCTCCACATGAATACCATCGAACTCACCGCGCTCTAGCGCGGCATCGACAAAACGCGCCATGTGATATTGGCTGGTCTCCAAGTTTAGGAAAGTCGGTTCCCGTTTGGGGTCGGCAAAGCCGGCAATGTTGGCGAGCAGCGGCCAGTAAAGCTCCACGGCGTGGCGCGCCAAACCGGCGAACGTCGTCACCTGGACCGGCGACCCCGACGGTGCATTCGGTGTGCGCAAAGCGGTGAGATAGGGTTGCGCCACCGTACGTTGTGGCGTCAACACCAAAATATCATCGCCGCGAATGCGTTCTTGGCGCAGCAGCCAACGAATGCGTTCAATGCCGAGGGTCGTCTTGCCGCTGCCAAATGGCCCGGATAGGAAAAGCTTGTTGATCGATTGGATCGCAGGTAAAATAGCATCAGTCATAATTTTGGCAGTAGGCAGTAGGAAGTAGGGAGTATGCAGGCCACACATGTGGCCAACTTCCTACTTTTGCATCCCTACTTCATACTGCATAAGCAACAGATTGTCAAGGAGCGAGTATGCAAACCTATAAGATCCCACTAATTCCCGGCCCGGTCGCTGTACCAGAAGCCGTACGCGCCGTTTATCAGATTAACTATGGCAGCCCTGATCTGGAAGAAGAATTTTTCCAACTTTATATAGCCTGCGAACGTGGTTTACAGCAGATCCTGGCTACCCAGAATCAGGTTGCGATCCAGTCGGGCGAAGGTATGTTGGCTTTGTGGGGCGCCATGAAAAGTGTTTTGCAGCCGGGCAATCGGGTGTTAGCGGTGGCGACCGGTCTGTTTGGTTATGGCATGGGTGAAATGGCCGCCCAATTGGGCATGCAAGTGGAGACGGTTGGTTTTGGCTACGACACCATTGCCGATGCGCAGCGCGTGCGTGAAGCCGCCCAGCGTTTTCGACCGCACATGATCACCGCCGTCCACTGTGAAACACCGAGCGGCACCCTCAATCCACTGGCCGAAATTGGCGCGATCAGCCGTGAAGTGGATGCGCTTTATTACGTGGATTTTGTCGCCAGCGCCGGTGGCGCGCCACTTTGCGTTGATGGTTGGCAGATCGATTTAGGGCTGATGGGCAGCCAGAAGGTACTCAGCGTGATGGCCGATTTAGCCATGACCACCGTCAGCGAACGCGCCTGGGCGCGGGCAAAAGCAGTTAATTATGTCGGGTACGATGCGCTATTACCCTGGCAACAGGCGATGGCGCAGCGTTATATGCCCTATACCCACAATTGGTATGCCCTGGCCGGTCTTCGTGTAGCCGTAGATAATCTGATCCAAGAAAGTGTTGAAGCCGTTCAACAACGCCATGCTAAGGTGGCCGACTATTGTCGAAAACGCATCTTGGCGATGGGCCTTGAACTCTGGCCTATGAGCACCGAGATCTGCGCGCCGACGGTCAGCGCCGTCAAAGTACCCCAGGGTTGGACCTGGCCGCAATTGAATCAAGCCTTGCGCGCCCAAGGTATGGCGGTGGGGGGCAACTATGGCCCACTGGCCGGCAAAGTCTTTCGTATTGGGCATATGGGTTCACAGGCGGATCTAGCTTTGGTGGAGCAGGGGATGGATGTGTTGGAAGCTGTGTTGTTGTGACTTATGCCTTGCCTTGCATTGCCGTGCCTTTTCGCTGAATATTTTGGCACCCTCGTCAAGCAATGGAAAAACAATTGCTTGACGAGGGTGCCGGATGGACTTCGTGCTGGCAATCTCGTTGAGCATTTGCCTACTTTTTAGTGCTTCCAGCCCGATCTGAAACTTGCACTTGGCACTGAATTGTCGTCGTTTTGTCATTGATGCCGTTATCTCTGATTTAGACAAACGTCGCTATTATGGACGTTGGTGACAAAGTTCCTATTTCAACGAGCGACTGCTTGGAATCCCAAGTCTGACGTGCTCTCCATAGGCATAAGTTCCCGCGAAACTCGCGGTACATAATATTTCAAATTGATCGCAGCGTTCAAATTGCGATCTAATTCAAAACCACAAGATTCGCAGATGAAAACTCTCTCATCCAAACGCAATTCTGGTTTGACAAAACCGCAGCAAGAACAGGTCTTAGATGAAGGAAAGCAGCGATTGGCTTTAACCACGACGATTGATTTCTCTTTAGCCTTATATTCGATCTGACGCTTGAACTCACCAAACCCAACATCGCTGATCGCCTTAGATAGTTTTCGATTCTTCAACATACCTTTGACATTCAAATCTTCGATTACGATCTTTGTGGGCAGCTTGTTGACGATGCTTGTCGTCGCCTTGTTCAACGTATCTTTACGAACGGTATACTCAAATCAAGTTGAGAACAGGCGTTCTAATCTTCCTGGAAGGGGTCACCGATCGATTCGATACCCCTGAAGAGCCTGAAGGGTTCCAGGAAGATCGTTGACGAAAACGCCGGGTTTCATTCTGAACTTATAGACAAACCATTTAAATGCCAGACAATCGTAGGTGCGGTTTTTAACCGCACTTGGCTGGTTTACCCACGCTGTGCGGTTAAAAACCGCACCTACCTTTTGTATGCCTTTGATTTGTTTTGTCTATTAGCTTAACATGTGTTCTAGTTTCTGGGGGCCATTATAAACACTCCATTCATGCTTTTGTTTGCAGCGTTCGGTAAACATCAAGCTGGATCAGATCGATCACGATGCTAATCTGGGTGCATAACATAGATGAAACAAACAGCAACCCATCAATTTGACCGAAAGCTGGGCACTTATTTTACCTGAAGATCAGCCAATTTGAGGACGTCCTGCTGATTTATCTTAACCCAGTCCCAATTGCCTAATGGGTGCATGCCGAGCAGCAGTTCATAGCTACCTGCGGCTAGATCAGGTGGCAGTTGCAACTTGTGCGTTGAGGTAAAAAGCTCGCCCTTATGCCACCAATCCGTGGTGCGCAACCCTGCCGAAGGCACACTATCCCTGCTTGCAACAGTCTTCCCTTGCTGGTCAACCTTGAGCAGTAGCCAATAATTCTTGTGTAAATTCGCCAATGCTTGCCAGTGAGCTGTCACATAGATCGTATCACCCGGCAGCGGCTGTGTAGGTTGAACCTGATAATCCAGAAGACGAATCTGTTGCGCAAAATCGCCGGCAGGTGGAACGATAGATGGTGCGATGTTGGCGGTCGAGATCGCTGGGTGATAGAGTGTGATGGCAAAGAGTAAGACACTGGCACTGATGTAAGCCATCACACCGCTGAAAAGCCAACTCAGGCGTGCTGTTTTTAGCCATGTGAACAACCCTGCCCCCACCAACAAAGCCACCACGGGCAAGGCCGAAAAAACTTGACGGGCTTGATCCGCCCCTAACAGTACGGTATAGAGGCGCAGATGCGAAGCCAATAACAGGATGGCAAAGACGACACTGAGGATCAATGGTATCCTACCGCGCGGCGCTGACACCACCGCTTTGCTGGATGAACGCTGTGCTTTGTACCGCAAAATCCACCCTATCCCCCCTCCTATAACCAGCAGCGAAAGTAGAAAATAGAGGCTGTGCGCAATTTCAATATGCCCAGCGCCGCCTAATTTACCCCAGAACGACTCAAACATATGCTCAGCGTAGATTTGCCAGTCGTGCCAAGTGAGCGGCGTAAGGCGCGGCGTCGAATCCATCAAGCGTGACCAACCGAACGGGTCCTGATAAACTAGTGTGTTATAGAGCAACCAGGGTGCATAAATCAACAAGGCAGTTCCGTAAACCAGCAGTAGACTTCTCAGGCGCTGCCAAAGAGTGCTCTGTTGAAAGCCAATCAGAATACCCAGCGCGAGCGTCAGCCACAAGCCCCACGCCGTTAACTTCGCCAGTAGCGCCAATCCTAATAAGATGCCCAAACTCGCATTTTTTGAGAGACTATCCACTTTCCAAACGCGTAAAAAGAAAAGTAGCGTAGCTACACTCAACAGCACAACTAGGTTATCATTATTCACTGTGCTGGCTAGAAAGTCGAAGGAAGGCAGAAAAGCCATAAAGGCGATCGTCAGACGGGCAATAACTTCGTGGTTTGGAAAGATCGTACGCGCCAGCCAGTAGCTGCATAGCAGAGTCAACGCCCCCAAACAGACAGAAAAAAAGCGCACGATGTGCCAAGCCAGCGTCCCTTTTTGATAGGGAAAGGCTTCTGCCCGAGGGTGAAGCAAGAGGTTTGGCGTCGCCAGGTTATCTAGTTCCCAATCTGGATTGGCAATATAGTTGAACGCCTGGTCGGGGATCCAACTGATCAGGAGCGCACTCACAACATAATAGAGTGGTGCCTGATGTGCTTGCCCCGAAGCAGCCCCCGCCTTACCGGGCAACTGATGTTGCATAGCTAAAAATTGCACATAGGCAAAATGCGAAACCTCATCGGGTGCTTCGCCTAAGGGAATGATGACGCTGTAACCTATCGCAAACACAAAGTAAACAGCGATGATAATGATCAAAAATCGATTTTTTAGCATAAATAGCTTGGTGTCGTCTGTGCGGTCGACCGTAATGCTGGCGACCCAGGGTGGCACGCAGTCAGCGGCGAAGTGGGTTGCAGACTGCGACGTTCGGTGTTGATTCGACCCCTTCGACAGGCTCAGGGGCCGGTTGTCGAGCTTGTCGAGACACATCAACCGCGGGTCGTGAGCTCAGTCGAACGCTCACGCCGAAGCCCCATGCCCCTACGCACTCTGCTCTTCTTCTGCGTAACATGCATTATTCATTATGGGCAGATCTGAACACCGCCCCGGCTCTGTCACCTTAAGCACATCGGAGCTGCCTGCCCACGCCCACGTTACTGCCGCCAACACCGATGCTGACGCGCAAACCGCCCCAACGAACGCCGTGTGGGTTGTCGGTGGACGGTACTTTCTATGGCACTTTTTCTGGCCCTGGAGAAGGAGTTTCCATCACTGGATTGAGTGGTAGCGGGAAGCTCGTAATCTCGGTAAGCGATAGTCATACGCATCGGCAGACTATTTAAAAGTCGCACGAATTTGTTCTGTAGCATAATATGGAAGACTTTCAACCACGCGGGGCTTGCGGGTTTACCTTCGTTTCCACGAGTGCGGGTGAGGATCACGATGGCCCCTTAACAGAGGATAAGCGATCTAACCTAAGCACTTAGGCGCAATCAAAGAACAAAATCATGCGTAGGTGCGTGCTTGTAGCTGCATCATTGGGGTATACGCAGCACGTGCGGCTAAAAGCACGCACCTACTGGATCCTTTATGCTTTGATGGCGCCTAAACAAAAACAAAATTGGGAAGCGTGTAACGGTAGTTTTTGTTATGAACTGAGTCCAGAAGGATCTATCTAAAGTAAAAGTAGCGAGAGACCCGTGGTTTTCGTCAAACCAGCTGCCTGGAAGCGGACACGGCTGGCCGCGTTTATTGGAAAGCCCCTGTCCGCTTCCAGGCAGCTTTAGAACACCCGTTTTTAAGTTGCTTTCACTTTATAAGTCAACAATGATTGTAAAGCCCACAAAAGAGCGCCAATCCCGATCATGGATGGCTGCATACGGTTGACATTAGATGCAATGTCATGCTCGTCAATCGCTCGGTTCTATCTACGACAGCCGATTAGAATCAAACCCACCACCTTAGAACCGTATATCGAATGATGATATGGATAAACAACGGGCGCACGCATGGGGTAGCACAAATCTTTCATGATTGTATAACTTATTGAAAAAATGTCAAATCGCTAAAAAATGCCACTTCGTGGCAAGGGCAACAAACGGTTCTAATCTACCATTGCCCTTGACGCGTTTGATCGGGCGAGCGCGAGAGATTGCTGCTGCCAGGGCTTGCTTGTTACATGAGACCGTTGATCGTTTTTATGGAGGGGAATTGTCAGACGACTTTGAACCGTGAGGTGCTTTCGGGCTTTAATTTTGTTTCACCAAAACTGGGGAAGATCAGTTTTCGTGATGTTTGGTGATCGCCTCAGAGCGTGTTATACTGGCGAGTCACGGTACCTGATGGCTACGGATTGGACAGCGGAGGGCTGCCAAACGGGGATAATCAGACGTAACAGCTTCCCAAGCAACACCCAATTGATTGCAGCACCTAACCATACCCACTTACGCGGCCATCAAGGCCATCGTCGCACATGCACGTGTCGCAGTGAACCTAGGAGGGATGACGCATGAGTTTCTTGACAAATTTGTTTGGTGCTAAGTATAAGGATGACCAACTCGTCTCACAAGCGATGAGAGCAATCGCTACCGACCCCCTGATCAGCGATCCCAGTACCTTGCTGGTGACCAGTAAGCAGGGCGTGATCACACTCGGTGGCATCGTGCCCAAGACCCAGGAAAAAGATCGGATCGAAGGGGTGGTACGCACCGCCCTCACGACGACCGGCCTCAAACACGAGCGTCTCATTAACGAACTCAAACTCGCTCATCTATAACGGGAATGAACGCTGCGTCGGCTGACTTTACCCGGCGCCGGCAACTTGTCCTCCACTAACGCCCACACCCTTACCGGTGTGGGCTTGCTGTAGTAACAGAGAAACTGTCCCCTCTCGCTCTGTACACGATTCGGTCAGCCCTAGACACCGAACCCTAGTACACAGCGGCTTATATAAGTCCATAGTAATCTTGCTCTAGGCGGGTCCGTGACTCTTCTAGTGGAACCATTGGTCTATTTAAGCCGTCGTGTACTAGTCACTTGCAAAACCTAGGTCTGGCGCAACCCCATCTCCCGCACATCGCTACCGCAGCTGCCATGATCGGATCGCTAAGGCGCCATCAAAGCATAAAGGATCCAGTAGGTGCGTGCTTTTAGCCGCACGTGCTGCGTATACCCCAATGGTGCGGCTACAAGCACCCACCTACGCATGATTTTGTTCGGCAAACGCGGGATCCTTATTTCATTGAAATGGCCTAAGTGGTTGGCTGACCGTCCATTTGGAATAAACTCACGCTAGACCCATCCGTTTGCTTGATGTTTTTTCGCCCACATTGATTGGCAACCGGTTCACCGGCGGTTTGGCCAAAGCGTTGCCACCCAACCAAACCGCCCCTGTTGGCGAACCCCGGCTCTACGATCTCTCCTTGTTATCATTATCAACTCATACTATAATACGCTAAAGCGGACAAGCTGTGGCGAGGGTCCTGCCATTGGTGTTATTTGGCTGATCGGCGATGCCCTACTGAAAATGTTCGCGCTACAGGTGTTGATGGCACGAAAGGAAGAAATTTCTGTGAAACTAGCTACCTTTATGCGTGATCAATTTAAGCGAGTCGGGGTTGTCAACAATGGCCAGATCTACGATTTGGCGGCTTGCCTCCAGGCCAGCGGTCAGGGTGATCCGCAACTGGCAACGGATATGTTAACTTTATTAAACGGTGGGCAAACCGCCCTAACGCGCGCACAGGCTGCGGTCGAATGGGCGCAACCGCGAGGGGACGCCGCGTTGGTGCAGCCACTCGAACAAGTTAAGTTGTGCGCCCCGCTTCCTTGCCCAGGTAAACTTCTCTGCCTGGCGGGCAACTACGCTTCGCATATCATGGAAGGCGGTGGCACATTTCCTGAGAAACCGAAGATGATCCCGCGTTTCTTCATGAAACCGTGTACTACTGTGATCGGCACAGGCGACACGATTCGGATCCCGCCGGCTGCTGCCTTTGCCGATTGGGAATTGGAGCTAGCCGTGGTCATCGGCAAAACGGGCCGCGATTTGAGTGTTGATCAGGCGGCCAAGCATATTGCCGGTTACACGATCTTTAACGATATTTCCGCGCGCGAGTTAACCTTTCGCCAGCAACTGCCTTTGCAAGAAGGCGACTGGTTCTTTGATTGGCTGGTCGGCAAATGGGTGGACACTTTTGGGCCGATGGGGCCCTGGATTACCACAGCCGATGAAATCCCGCAGCCGAACAATTTGCACATGCAGCTCTGGTACAATGGTCAATTGCAACAGGATGCTAATACCGGTCAGATGATCTTCTCACCCGCTGAAGCTATCGCCTTTATCTCGCAATTTATCACTCTGAACCCTGGCGACATTATCAGCACCGGCACGCCAGCGGGCGTGGGCCACAGCAAAAAACTTCGACTCAAGGCGGGGGATCAGATCCGTGGCGCCATCGAGGGGTTAGGTGTGATCGAAAATCCGGTTGAGCGGTTGGCTTGATGAGCAAGGCGTGCGAAGTGCGTGTATCCGTTTTTTTGAATCTCAGTCTAGTTGGATAGCGTAGGAGAAGATAGCATGGAGTATCGAAAACTAGGGCGAACCGATCTCAACGTCAGTTCGATTGGCCTGGGTTGTGTCACCTTTAGCCGCGAGAGCGACGAAGCTACCTCATTTGCAATGATGGATCACGCGATCGAGCGTGGCATCAACTTGTTTGACACCGCCGAAGCCTATAATAAAGGCGGTTCAGAGACGGTGGTTGGCCATTGGCTCAAAGCTAGTGGCAAGCGTAACAAAATTGTGCTGGCCACGAAGCTGATTCCACCCTTGACCAGCGAACGCGTGCCAGCCGCCGCCGAAGCCAGTTTGCGGCGCTTACAGACCGATGTCATCGACCTTTACCAGATCCATGCCTTTGACAAAAATACGCCGATCGAAGAGACCCTGGATGCCCTGGGCAAACTGGTGCAAGCGGGAAAAGTGCGTTATCTCGGCTGTAGCAACTTTGCCGCCTGGCAACTGTGCAAAGCCTTATGGAAGGCGGACGTACACGGGTGGCCGCGCCTGGAATCGGTGCAACCCAATTATAACTTGGCTGTTCGCAACATCGAGGCCGAACTGCTGCCGCTCTGCGCCGACCAGGAAGTTGGCGTGATCACCTACAGCCCGTTGGGCGCTGGTTTTCTCACGGGTAAATATAGCAAAAGTTGGACCGCGCCGCCGGGCTCACGGTTTGACCGCATCCCCGATCACTGGGAAATTTATGAGAACGCGACCTCAATGGCGCGCATGGAAAATTTGCGCGCCAAGGCCCAAGAAACTGGCATCTCGATGATCCACCTTGCCCTGGCCTGGGTGATCGGCCAGCCCGGCGTCACCTCGGTGCTGATTGGGAGCCGGGACATTGCCCAGGTTGACCAGGCTTTTGAAGCTGAGCAGATGGGGTTGGCGCCAGAGTTGCGGGCAGAATTTAATCGTTGGTAATAGGAGTGAGGGATGATCAGTGATGAGTGAATGTTGAACTAGTTTGCCTGGGCCATTGAAATGGCCTGCTGACAGAGAAGGAAGTGCCCTCAGGCACTAAACCCTTAGTCGCTGCGGCGACTTCCTGCCCTGTCAGCCACGGGTTTTAACCCAGCGAAAATGCTCATCCCTCATCCCTCTACGAATGAGAAGCTTTCATGTTCAAAACTACACGCTACGCTTTACCGATCAGCTTGATCTCTGCTATCATCTGCGGCCTGCTCACGCTGGCGGCTTGTCTCTCGCCGGTTCGTACCCTGCCAACCCCCACCCCGTGGCCGACCCCTACGGTCTCTGCCCAAGCGACTTTTACTGTCCAGCGTGGCACATTGATCGACCAGGTCGTGTTTAACGGCGAGGTCGTGCCGGTCACGTGGGCGCCGCTGGCGTTTCGCGTGGAGGGTTTGCTTGGCGCGATCCACAAACTCGAAGGCGATGATGTAAAGCAGGGTGATCTGCTGGCCGAGTTGGAAATGCCGGATCTACAGGAGAAGTTGGCCCAGGCACAGGTGACGCTGGAACAGGCGCAGGACGCCCAATCCACCCATGACAAGCAACGCCAGTTTGATCTGCAACGGGCGAAACTTGAACAGAGCAAAGTGGAATTGCTGTTGGAACAGGCCAAAAAGGCCGGCGATGCGACTACGGTCAAACTTCAGGAAATCCAAGTGCAACTGGCCCAGTTGGCCGTACAAGAGGTTGAGGCCAATAGCGATCCCACGCTGACCCGCAACGTCACCAAGAGTCAGTTGGCGGTGGAGGCTTTGCAGCGTCAGGTCGAAGATCGGCAGTTGCGCGCGCCGTATACAGGGACAGTGATCGCGCTCGGCGTTGGCCTGGAAGGCATCCAAAGTTTGCCCGAACGCCCGCAACCGCATACCCCAATTTCCGCCTATACGCCGCTGATGGTTGTCGCCGAAAACGAGCCACTAGAGGTGATTGTGGCCGGGGATGTATCGCGGGTTAATGAATTAAAGATCAGCCAGCCGGTTACCCTCACGCATTATCTGGCGCGTGACAAACCCTTTGCGAGCGCAGTGACCAACCTGCCTGCGCTGAACGTCAACTCGACCAAGTCCGCAGATTTCAAAGACAAGCTACATATCGCGGTGCCAGCCAATCACCCGCCGATGAAAATTGGTGATTCAGTCCAAGTGATGGTGTTGCTAGCTGTCCATGCTAATACACTGGTTCTACCTGATGGCGCGGTGCGCCGTTTTGCCGGACGCACCTTTGTGGTTGTGCAGGAGGGTGACAAACAACGCCGGGTCGATATTATGACAGGACTAGTGGTCAATGGTCAAGTTGAAGTGCTGGAAGGCTTGCGCGAAGGCGATGTGGTGGTTGGGCCGTAAATTATTGACGCATAGATTACGCCTGCTTTGGGGTGTAAGCATTCCCGGAATGGGCCAGGCTCTCTGTTGGTATATCTAAATTGTCTGGCCCATTCCCGGAATGCGGCTGGTTACTTATCTCTTTGGATTCGCCTGAACATCTAGCGTTATCTGTGGATTATTTGCTCAAATTAACGATGAACAAACCTGTAATCCGTTTTCTTGGCTTAGCCTGGCGGCGACTGCGCAGCCGGTTGGGGTTGACCTTACTCTCCCTGTTGAGCGTCGTGCTGGCGGTGGGCATGGTGGTCAGCATCCCGATTTTTGCGCAAGGGGTCAGCTATCTGTTGTTGCGCGATGAATTGGTAAACCTGGGCAAGATGTTTCACCGACCGCCACTGACAACCCGGCTTTATTTTATCACCAAGGAAGATCGTCCGCTCGCGTTGGCCGATGCGCAAACGCTCGGTCAACGCTTTCGTGACTTGATCGCCGACCGCACTGGGCTGCCGATCAAACACTTCACGACCTTCGTCTCCAGCCCGAATTTGACCCTGCAACCGGCCCCTGGGGAGACCCATTACAACCAAACGAAACAGGGTGTGATCGAAGAAGATTTACATTTGTCGGTGATGACGGATATTGGCAACCACATCAAGATTGCCGAAGGTGAGCCGTTTGGCAAAGCCAACAGCCACGGCAGGGTGGCGGTCTGGGTCTATGAACAGTTAAGTAATCAGCTTGGTCTCCAGATCGGTGAAAACTATGATATGGTCAGCCTGCGCACTGGCAAACACATCCCGATCCGGGTGGCTGGCCTCTGGCGTGAAGCCGACCTCAACGATTTCTATTGGAGTGGGACGACGATCCTGTGGCGCACGGTCTTCCTGGTGACTGAGCCAGACTATACGGCGCAGGTGGAGCCGGCGTTCCCGCAGAAAACTGGCTTCACTGCTTGGTATGTTGTGCCCGACGATCAAGGATTGACCGTGGCGGGCGCGGATGCGGCGGCCAAAGGCTTGGAATTTGCGCCGAGCTTGGCCGACCGCATGTATGCGGGGGCGCGCCTGGATGTATCACCCGAACAGGCATTAACCCGCTATTTGCAACGTAAGGCTAGCTTGTCCGCCCTGCTAATCAGTTTTAGCTTGCCGGCGATGGGCTTGATCTTCTTTTTTATGTGGCTGCTCTCGAATGTCACGGCCCAATTCCAGCGTGAGGAAGTGGCCAGTTTAGCCAGCCGAGGCGCCAGCCGGGGTTTTCTGGCCGGTCTCGCCATAGTTGAAACCCTGCTTCTGCTCGTGGTCGGAATCCCGCTCGGCCTGGGCTTGGGCTATCTGATGGCGCGCCTCATGGGGTTGGCCTCAAACTTTCTTGCCTTTGCGCGGCGCACAGAGTTTCCGGCCACGTTGTTGGAACTGGACATCCGGCTCTTAACCTTTGCTGTCTTGATTTTATTGCTAGCCCGCTTGATTCCCATATTGGGGGCAGCGCGCGCCGGCATTGTGCTTCACCTGCGCGAACGTTCACGGCCACGGATCCCCTCTGGCCTGGTGAAATTGATCGTTGACTTGGTCTTGCTGATCATCACGGTTTACGCCTATCAACAATTGAGTCAACGGGGCACGTTGGGCATTATCGGTTGGGAGCCAACCGGCGATCCGTTTAGTGATCCACTCTTGCTTTTGACGCCTTCGCTTTTTGTCTTGACTGGCTCACTCGTGTTGACGCATCTTTTTCCGCTCCTGATGCGGTCGCTTGACCAAGTGGGCGGTAAGCTCAAATCATTTCCGGCCTATATGGCGCTGCGCCGCCTCTATCGGCAAGGGGGCCATTATACGAGCTCGATCTTTCTCGTGATGGTCTGCCTGAGTTTGGGCGCGTTCTATGCTTCGATGGCGCTCAGCCTGGACGAATGGTTGGTGGCGCGCATCCGCTACAAGGTCGGCGCTGATTATAAATTTGAGCAGGCGCTACCCCCACCGACGATGGGTGGGCCGTCCGAATTCGATCCCACGCCCAATCCGGCGGTGGTCAACGCCTGGTTGTTGCCGATCAGCGATTACCGGGCGATTCCAGGTGTCGAGCAGGCAACGCGGGTCGGTCAGTTTGGGGCCACACCGAAAAATATCGGGGGGGGCGATAGCCTTTTTCTCGGCATTGACCGGCTGGATTTCCCACAAGTGATGTATAATCGCCCCGACTTTACCCAAGCGCCGCTGGGAGAATTGATGAATCGCTTGGGCATGTACCCCAACGGAATCCTGGTGTCGAGCCACTTTCTGAGTCGCAACCGTCTCTTGGAAGGTCAGCGTGTGGCCCTGCAAGTGGCGGTGGACAATGTCGCGTATGATCTGGATTTTCTGATCGTTGGGGTCTATGACTATTTCCCAACGGTCTATCCGGCAGACCAAGAGGTCTTCGTTGGCAATCTGGACTATCTTTTTACCCAGATAGGTAAGGAGACCTTTTATCAAATTTGGATGAAGACGCGCCCTGGCGCAGATTCGGCCAGCATTGACAAAGCAGTGCGCGACATGGGCGTCTACGCAGTTGGGCAGGAAGATGCAAGTGCGCTGATCACGCTTGATCAGGAACGGGTCGAACGGATCGGCCTCTTTGGGGTGTTATCGGTTGGCTTTGTGGCCACGGCGATTCTGGCTTGTTTAGGGTTACTGGTCTATACCTATGCCTCATTACAAGGACGGTTGCAACAGATCAGCGTATTGCGCGCCATCGGTGTGAAGACGCGCCAAGTGTTAGCTATGGTAAGCATTGAATACATCGGGGTGATCGTCTACAGTATTCTGGCCGGCATCGTGTTGGGGATCATCACTTCCTATCTCTTTGTCCCCTTCTTCCGCGTGAGCGGTGACGCGGTCTTCGCCTTGCCACCGTTCGTGCGCCATATCGCCTGGGGCAAGATCGGTTGGCTGACGTTGGCGTTCACAGTCGCATTGGTGATATCGCAGGTGACCATTCTCTATGGCGCGACGCGCCGTGATATTTTTCAAATTTTGCGGATGGGACAGCGCGAGTAACAAGGTGATGAATTGGAAATATTCAAATGACAACGAATCAGACCGTTAACACGCCCTTGATCCTGTGCGAAAACCTTGTCAAAATCTACAAGGTGGATGAGCTAGAGGTCGTCGCCCTCCAGGGGCTTGATCTCGAAGTCCGCCGGGGCGAATTTTTGGCGATTGTCGGTGCGAGCGGCAGCGGCAAGTCTTCGCTGTTGAATATCTTGGGCGGGCTGGATCGGCCATCCGCCGGGCGTGTGACCGTGGCCGGCCACGACTTGCTCAAATTATCTGACCCAGCGCTGGCGCGCTATCGACTGGAACAGGTCGGTTTTGTCTGGCAACAGGCCTCGCGCAATTTGCTGCCTTATTTGACTGCCCAAGAGAATGTCGAGCTGCCCATGTTGGCGGCTGGCATCGCATCCGCTGCGGCTACGATCCATGCGCTCGAATTGTTGGAGGCGGTTGGGCTAGCGGATCGGCGCCGCCATCGCTTGGCGCAACTTTCTGGTGGCCAGCAGCAACGCACTGCGATTGCGGTGGCGTTGGCGAATCGCCCGCAATTGCTGCTGGCCGATGAACCGACCGGTGAAGTCGATTCGGCCACCGCACAGCGCATCTGGCAGGTGTTGCGTCAGTTGAGCGCTCGCTATGGTCTAACCACCGTGATCGTCAGCCATGACCGTGCGATTGCCCGCGTGGTGGATCGCGTGGTCAGCATTCGTGACGGCAAGACCAGCACAGAGACAATCCGCCAACGCGACACACCGTCAGTTACACCAGGCATGGAGCCATCACAGGCGAACACCAGTCCCATAACCGTGCACGGAGAACGCTTTGAAGAGCGTACGGTATTGGATATCGCGGGCCGCTTACAGATCCCGCGTGAGTATTTGGCGCAGCGCGGCATCAAAACCAGGGCCGTGGTGCAATTGGTCGAAAACGGCATCTTGATTCAACGGATCGGCGAGGAAGCCTTCGGTGCCGCTGACCTCGCTCAAACGGAGGAAGCCGCTGCGTCGCGCACCAGGTTAGCGGAAGGCACTGGGGATCAGCTAGGCGGACTCTTTGCGAGCGGTGAGCAAGACCCCTTGCCCGTGCGCCCTATTTCACGCTGGCGGCGGCTGTTCGGGCGGACGCGGCGTCCGCAACTGGTAGCCGCCTCAACGGAGCAAACGTTCGCGTTCGAACCGTTGGGGTATGATCACCAATCGAGGCAGACCGCAACTGGCCACTTGCCGCTGGTCGAGATCGCTAACCTCAGCCGGGTCTATCAGGTAGGCGGTGAAGCCGTCCAGGCCTTGCGCCAGGTCGATTTAACGATTGCGCGCCAACGATTGGTCGTCTTTAAGGGGCGTTCCGGTTCCGGCAAAACCACGCTCCTCAACCTGATCGGTGGTCTGGACCAGCCAACAACGGGCCGTGTCGCGCTCTTTGGTCAGGACCTGAGTGCGTTGTCCGACGAACAGCGCACAGAACTTCGCCAAACGCGCCTCGGCTTTGTCTTCCAAACATTTTCTTTGCTGCCCACTTTTTCTGCGCTGGAAAATGTGGAGATGTTGCTGCGGGTGGCCCAACTTGACGAAACCGAACGTCGCGCCCGCGCTTTACACTGTTTGACCCTGGTCGGGCTGCGGCGCTGGGCGGATCATCGGCCGTTTGAAATGTCGGGCGGCCAGCAACAACGCTTGTCGATTGCGCGTGCCCTGGCCTGTCGCCCGGAAATTTTGATCGCCGACGAGCCGACCAGTAACCTGGACAGCGAAACCGGGCGACAGGTCTTCCAACTCTTTCAGCGCTTAGTGCAAGAGGAAGGATTTACCGTGCTGATGGCGAGCCATGATCCCATGAGCGACGAGTTTGCCACCGAGGTGTATGAGCTAAGCGATGGGCGGATTACAAATACAGGATTTAGCGCGTGATCCAATTCTCCATTTTTAGCAGAGGAATTGCATCAAGATCGCGATTCGATTAAGAACTTGCGCCAAAAACCTGATCAAACAAAACTTTCTGTTCCAGGGCGTTCTGCCAAAGTTGATGTCGTTTTACAGATTCCAACCGTTTGGCGTGAGGCAGCGTTAAAAAACGGAGGGCCTCGACTGGGCCAAAGGCCTCGGTAAGCGCCTTTAAGCCACGTTCGATTAATTCATCTTCAGATAAATAGTGCACACACATCTAAATAAATTCGGTTCAATAAAGGCTTGGCAACAGGATTCATGATTGGATATTGTACATCAACCGTGAGTAAATGTCACTCGGCTATTGAACCATAAATCTCATGGTCTAAGCAAGCGTTCAAATAAAATGTAACAAAGGGATATTTACCATGTTACTCTCTAACTCTGACTGGCAATCGATTCAACGTCGCGCCACCTTGCCGGCTTTCCAACCGGCCATGCAACGTCTGCACGAGGAAGTAGCGGCTTTTCTGGCCGAACCGGTCAAGGTGCCGGCGGAACCAGGCGGTTATTATCATGATTTTTTTTGCCCAGAACATGGCGTGCAACTTGTCTTCGATCCCGCTTCACCGCTGGCGCATCGCTGTCCGGTTGACAGTGCGATCTGGCGCGGCGAACGTTTTGACGCGGCGTGGCGCTGGTTTGTCAATAATCGGCTGGCGGAGAGCATGATTCGGCTGGCGGTGCTCTGGCGATTAGAAGGACAACCTGAGCATTTAGCCTGGGTTGTACATACGCTGACTAGTTATACCGAGCAGTATGCTCATTATCAAAAGGTGGCGCGCACCGTTGAAAACCCTGGCGTCGCTACGTACACGACACTGGACGAATCTGTTTGGATTCTGCCCCTGACCTGGGCCTTTGACCTGGTTCGTGGTCAACTTTCCCCGCAAGAGGATCAGCAAATTGCGCATCAATTATTGCTCCCAGTGGCGGAACATCTGGTGCGCCAGCATTTTCGGGGCATCCATAATTTTGCCTGTTGGCACAACGCCGCGATTGGCACGATTGGCGCGGTGCTTGAACGGTCTGATCTGCTCGACTTTGCGATCCAAGGTGAGTTTGGTTTTAATACCCAACTGCGTGAGGGCGTCTTGGCGGATGGCTTGTGGTTTGAAGGGTCGTTTAGCTACCATTTCTACACGCTGGCCGCCGTGATTGCACTGGTGAAGGCGACCCGCCATCTGCCCGACCTGGATCTGCGCCAGCGGCCGGAAGTGCGCGCGATGTTGCTGGCCCCGATTCAGGCGGCTTATCCGGATTGGTCGATGCCAGCAACCAACGATTGCTGGTATTTCACCAGTCTGCTGCATGACTGTTGTCATGGGGTGCCACCTGCGCCGGCTTTTTATGAGGTGGCTGCGGCCTGGTATCCTGAGCCACTTTTTGCCGAAGTGCTGCAACGCGCCTATCAACAAGGCGTGCGCGATAGTCTGGACGCGCTGCTGTTTGGCCGCGAGACATTGCCGGGGCGCCAGTTGACGTTGTTGCCTAGCATCAATCTGCCGGCGTCAGGTTATGCGATTTTGCGTGCTTTGCCGCCAGATGTGGCCGAAGCGGAGCCTGAACAGCGCTATCTTTTGCTTAAATATGGCCCCCACGGCGCCGGTCACGGCCATCCCGACAAGTTGAATTTGATCCTCTATGCCTACGGCCAACGGCTGTCGCCGGATCTGGGGACGCCCGGCTATGGTCTTGATCTCTTTGAAAGCTGGTATCGCCAGACGATTTCGCATAATACAGTTACGTTGGATGGGCGCTCACAGCCCGAGGCCACCGGGCAACTGCGCGCCTTTCAGACCGTAGGCCCGTTTCAGGTGGCCGATGCCGCCGTGACCTGGCAAGAGGGTGTAGGTGCTTACCAAAATGTTACGATGCGGCGCATCATCCTCGCCCAGCCGACTTATTTCCTGGATGTTTTCCTGGTTGAAAGTAGCCAACCCCGGCGGATCGATTGGATCTATCACAATACAGGGCGGATCAGGACTGCGCTGCCACTAAATCCCTATGGATCGATCCAGGAAGAGGGTGAAGGTTATGCTAATCTTGCTCAAATGCAATCTGCCACCACAGCGGAAGATTTTACGGTCGATTGGCCGTTAGACCCGATCGGTTTGCGCCTCTTTCTCGCTGGTGCTGAAAATACAACCGTATTGACCGGTTTGACGCCGAGCTATCCACCAACGGAGCTTGCGGCGACTTTGCTCAACCGGCGGCATGCCGCGGCGACGGCTTATCTCGCCCTTTTTCATCCTTATCAGGAAACACCCCAAGTACATACAGTAGAATGGCAGGGGCGCAATCTGCTGCGTGATGGTTGGGCCGGTTGTCGCGTTCAACTGGCAGACCGCTGCGACCAATGGCTGATCCGCTTAACACAGGACGTGACAATCCCAGCCTGGTTTACTGACCGGCCAGCGAATCAAAGTTTTATTTATGATCTTGACGCGCTAGGCGCCCAAACTGGGCAAAAAAAGCTCATTTGACAAATGATAACAACTCTCGTTACAATGCAAAAGTACAGCAATGTTTTCTGATAGACAGTGTAGTATTCCCTCAATTCCATAGGCTGACAGACCAGGTTTTTAAGCGGTCAGGCACAAATTACACATTGCATTCTAAGCAAATTCGTGTCCTTCTTTGGACGGTGATGAGTTTCTCTAACTTTACGGTTGATTTGTATTTACTCCTTCGTTTTCCTTCATAAGAAGCAAAACGCTTCTTGTGTTGTCATATCATTCTAATCGAAGTTGTACAAATCTAGATTTATCCAAATCTATACAACGCAAAGGAGAAAAGCGCATGTTGATCATGCAACGAGGCTGGGCTAGGATTGGAACTTATTTGCTAGTGCTGAGTATCGTGTTGGTCGCTTGTGTCGCACCGGGCGCCCAGGCGCCCGCCGCGCCGGCGGCTGGGTCAAGTGGGGCAGCGGCGCCGTCCGCCGGTCGGGCTTTACCGGAAGATGCCGTCGAAGATCAGACGATTCATTATGTGACGCGTGGGTTCAGTCGCTTGGACCCCGCCTCCGAAGGCGGCTTCGGGCGCTTTATTATCGCCCATTTGTGGATGCCGTTCTTTATCCGCGATGACAAGGGTGAAATTTCGCCCTGGTTAGCCGCTGGCTATGACACAAGTGACGACAAAAAGGTTTACACCATTCACATCAAGCCCGAAGCCGTCTGGTCGGATGGCTCACCGGTCTTGGCCAAAGAGGCCAAAGACTACTGGGCCTACGGTTTGAACCCCAAAAAATGCAAAGGCTGCTATTTGGGTGAATTTGCTGGCTTTGACGTGATTGATGGCGCCAAAGCTGTGATCGATGGCAGCGCCGAGGAGATTTCGGGGGTCGTCGCCAAAGATGACAAGACGCTGGAAATTCACCTGATTGGCCCCGACCCAATTTTCATTAACCGTCTGGCGCTCTTTGACACTGGCTTCGCCAAGATGGAAGATGTGAATAAGGGTGATGCCTGGGCTGCCGACGGCACGGCGCGCGTCAATGGTCCCTTCAAAGTCAAGATTTGGGACGTGGACGAGAAGAAGTACGAAATCGAGCAAAACCCGGCCTGGTGGGGTGACAAGAAACCCTACATCCAGCACATTATTGCCCAAGAATCGGCAGACGAAAATGTCTCTTCGATCATGTGGCAGAACAGCGAAGTTGATATTGCTTTCTTCCTTTCCAATGTGCGCGAAAAGATCCGCGCCACCGAGCCAGATACGTTCCACCAGATCCCCTATGCAACTAATCTGCATTTTACCCTCTGGTTGAAGGTTGAACCGCTGGATGACGTCAATGTACGGCGCGCGCTGGCCCATAGCGTGGAATGGGACAAGGCGATCAATGCCGCCTGGGAAGGTTCGCGCAACGAACGCTTGATGACGAGCATTCTGACGCCGGAACTTCAATGTTACAAGCAAGGCGACTGGCCCGACTGGGGTTATGATGTCGCCAAGGCCAAGCAAGAATTAGCCGCCTCGAAATATGGATCGGCGGACAAACTCCCCAAGATTCGCATTACGACAAGCGGCCAGTCGCCCAACTATATTCGCGTGGCCGAGATCATGACCGAGCAGTGGAAGAACAATTTGGGCATCACCGATGTCGAAATCCGGCCCGGTCAGCTTGACGCCTGGGGCCAAGACAAAGATTTAGTCAATGTGCGACGCCAGAGCCAAGGTGCGATTTTGCCTGACCCAGTCAACCTGCTAGCTTCGCACTATGCCAGCATGAGCGCGCCTGACGGCCCTGGCTTGGTTGACGATGATTTGGGTAAGATGTTGGATGATCTCAAATTGATGGCGCGCGATGACCCCAATTTCTGTCCAAAGGTGCAAGAAGCCGAGTCAAAACTGCTCGGCCACTACTTCTTGCTGCCCATGATCTGGGATATCTACGAATATAACGTCAAGTCGTATGTCAAGAATTTTGGCACGAATGTCGATAACAACTGGGCGAATCTGTTGGATATGTATGTGGCAAAGCATTGAGGGTAAGGAGTAGGGAGTAAGGAGTAAGAAGTAGGGAGTAGGGAGTAGGGAGTAAGAAGTAGGGAGTAGAAAGCGCCAATCTATACTCCCTACTTCTTACTCCCTTGCATGAAAAGGGTCAATTTCTTATGCTCAAATATATCGTTGGACGCTTGGCGGTGGCCATCCCAACCTTCCTGGCTGTGTTACTGATTACGTTCACGTTGACCACGCTTAGTCCATTTGACCCGGTGGCGATGATGATGCAACAATATGAGGGCACGTTGGATGCTATGCAGCAGAAAGAGGTTGTCCAACGCCTGCGCAACCAGTATGGCCTGGATAATTCGTTTGTTGTGCAGTTTACGAAATATGTAGAACGCATCGCTCAGGGTGATCTCGGCATTTCGATCAATGGGCAACGCAACGTTTTGCGCGCGATTGTCAAGACTTTTCCGATTTCGTTGCAATTGGGGCTGGCGGGGGCCTTGTTAACGACGTTGGTCGGTGTGCCGCTCGGCGCGCTGGCGGCGCTCAAGCAGAATTCCTGGATTGATTATACGATTGTCGGCACTACTTTGGTCTTCCGTTCGCTGCCTGTTTTTGTGTTGGCCCCGTTGTTGCTGGTGCTCTTCGTCTTGATTCTGGGCATTATGAAAGTGCCGCGCGGGTGGGATGGCCTGTTCAATCCGAAGACGATCTTACCGATTTTTATCCTGATGTTGGGACCCTTGCCGATCATCGTGCGCCAGACCCGTTCGGCGGTATTGGACGTTTTTTCGCAAGACTACGTGCGCACGGCCAAAATGAAAGGGTTGCACATCTGGTTAATCATTTTTCGCCATATTCTGCGTAATGCCTTGATCCCGGTCGTGACCACGCTCGGTTTTGTGGCGGAAGGGTTGATCATTGGCACGATCTTTCTGGATAACATCTTTGCCATTCCTGGCTTTGGTGCCGTTGTCGAAGCCAGCTTTCGTAATTTTGATTATCCGCTGATCATGGGGGTGACAATGGTGACCTCGTTGATGATCATCTTGACTAATCTGCTGATCGATTTGGTCTACCCATTTCTGGATCCACGCATCAAATTAGAATAAAAGGTTGTTGCAACCATGAGCCAAACCGCATCTGCCCCCACGCTTGCAAGTCTTGACAGCCCAGGAGGAATCAAACTCATCGGTAAACAGCGCTCGCTCTGGCGTGACGCTATGCGCCGCTTGCTGCGCAATCGGCTATCATTGATTGGTCTGACGATTACGAGTATTCTGCTGTTTACCGCACTCTTTGGGCCTGCTTTGGCCCCTTATTCTTACACCGAGCAGAATCTAGCCGCGGTGGCGCAACTGCCAAGTCGCGCCCATTGGTTAGGTACCGATGAAATCGGCCGTGACCTGTTTAGCCGCGTGATCTATGGGGCGCGCACGGCGACGCTGGTGGCGATCTTTAGTACGGCGGTCAGTGTGGTGATCGGTCTGGTATTGGGGGTCGTGGCTGGCTATGGCGGGCGTTGGGCCGATGCGATTGTGGGGCGGCTGACCGATATCGTTATGTCGATGCCGTCACTGTTGCTGGCGGCGTTGATTGCCGTCACCCTCAAAGAACCAATTGTCGCATGGGCCAAAGCGGTCTACGAGCAGACCCATTTTCCTTTGTTTGCCGATACCACCTGGCTTGATCTGCTGATCGTCTTTGGCGGGCTGGCCTTTGTCCAGTGGCCAAGTTATGCCCGCTTGATCCGCGGCCAGATCTTGTCCTTGCGCAATGAGCAATATGTGCAGGCGGCCCAGGCGGTTGGCGTTTCGGAGGTCAAGATTGCGTTGCGCCACTTGTTGCCCAATGCGCTTGGCCCGGTGATCGTCAACATGACCTTTAACCTGTCCAGCGCCATGGCCGCTGAAGCCGCCTTGAGTTATCTGGGCGTAGGTGTCATGCCAC
>JBBQBY010000044.1:0-23000 GCA_038318235.1 Caldilineales bacterium | reverse complement strand
GACGAGTGCTTAGGCCATTTCAATGAAATAAGTATCCAGTGTTTGCTGAACAAAATCATGCGTAGGTGCGTGCTTGTAGCCGCACGTGCTGCGTATAACCCAATTGTGCGGCTACAAGCACGCACCTACTCGATCCTGGTTTTACTACCCTACTGTCCCACTGACCACTTTTACCCCACGCCAAAAAGCGATGTGATCTTTGATCTGCTTGGCCGCCTCTTTAGGCTCTGGATAATACCAGGCCGCGTCTTTGTTGACTTGATCATCCACCACAATATCGTAATAGTTGGCGACGCCCTTCCAGGGACAGGTTGTGCGGTGGTCACTGGGGCGAAAGTATTCGCGCTGAATTGCTTCGATTGGAAAATAATGATTACCTTCGACGATCACGGTCTGGTCACTGGTGGCTAGTACGACACCGTTCCAGGTTGCTGTTGCCATCTGCTTGTTCCTTTCAGCCTCTGTTGCCCAGCGAAAACTTATAGACAAGCCAAGTAAAGGTGGCACAATTGTGGAGTAGGCACGCCTCGTGCCGGTCACTGTTGATTGTGCCATGTTCATTTGTTTTCTCTATTAGATAAGCACCAGACAATTCTCCTCACCATGCTCACCAGGTTCATAAGCATCAGCCTTCTCGTCATTAAACCAGACACCTTGCCCCGTGACGTAGCGAAAGCGAACGCTCTGGCCGACGGGCAAAATTATACTGGCACTGGCCGTATTATTGCTGCGCTTGATCAGCGGATTGGCTTTGGGATTCCAACTATTGAAATCGCCAACCACGGATACAGGTGCTGGCGAGCCATTGACAAGTTGAATATTGACGGGCTGAATGAAGGTGAGCTTCACTTGATTCGTAGCTTTAAGAATTTCACGTTTAATCATGATTTTGTCCTTTCTGAGGGATGTTATCCTAACGACAATAGCTCCTTGATTGCCTTACGCTTGGGGCGCTACATCTTGAGCCAGTAAACAATTGGTGTACGAGCGAAGAATAGGCAGATTCGGAGTAGGATGATCTTATTTGATTTTGCGTAAGGATAATACGCTAGTCGATTAAATATTAACAAAAATCATTCGATAAGCAAAGCGGGAAAAGCAACAACTTTCATCATCAAGCCTTGTGCAACTTGTCAATGTTGACTTGTAATCTCATAAGATCACCATCGTGCCTTGTCAATGATGACAAATGATCAATGACGGGTTAATAAATCTTATTGATCAGGTTATTAATTCACCACCTTTGCTACTCACAGGTCTGCCGGTCATAGTTGCGCATGATCATACCGGTATAGCGCTGGAAGCCGCAGCGTTCATAAAATGGCATGACGTCTGCGTCACACATCAGATCGATCATATAGAGTTCGCGTAATTGCGCCAACATGCGCTGCACAAGCGCCGAGCCGATGCCCTGCCCGCGCCAGTCGGCGCGAACTTCTAAATGTGGAATATAGGCACACGAAACGCCATCGCTAATCGCTGTGATATACCCAACAATCGCGCCCGTTACCGCCTCACGCGCCAAGACAATAGTATCGCTGCCGTTGAGGATCCGCAACAAGGTGCTGGGAGAAGGCACCCTGCCCCAATGCTGGAAAAATCCTTGTAATCGCGCTTCGTCAACATCAACTGTCGTGTTACTATAGGTAATCATCTCCATCTCCTTTACAATACCCGCCAGACCACCGCCCGTTTCAACAGGGAACAATTGTATCTTCTATGAGACCAGAACAGATAGAATCACTCAAAACGGAAGTCTAGCACAAGCTTTTACCGATGGTATAATGGTATCACCTCTACGCGAGGTCAATCAGCGGCCAGTGCAATCAAAACTGACAGGTGATCTATGAATTCTATGCCACGCAAATGGTCATTACACGCAGTGAATAGCGTCTTGAAGCAGCCCTTGCCACATGTGATCGTGGTCGGCGCAGGCATGGCCGGGTTGGTGGCGGCGCGGCTGCTCCACGATAGCGGTTTTCCGGTAACGGTCTTAGAGGCGCGCGCTCGGCTGGGTGGCCGCGTCTGGACCGATCAAGCGCTGGGTGCGCCGTGTGATCTGGGCGGCTCGTGGATTCATGGCGCTGACCATAATCCATTGACTGATTGGTGCAAGGCCGTGGGGGTTTCACTGTTCTACACACCGGACAATGATCGATTCATCTACGAAAATGGGCAAGCGCAAGAACGTTCGCAATTAGAACAAGCGGCCTGGCGCGGGTTAACGGCCGCGGACCAGGCGATTCAGCAGGCGATTGCCCGCGCCCACGCCGCCAAAGCCCAAGGCCAGACACCGCGCATCTCGCTGGCCACGGCCCTGCAACCTGTCTTGGCCGATCCAAGTTTATCGGAACTGGACCGCCGTATGATCGCCGCCATGATGGCCGTTGCCGAAGGGGTTCAGGGCGCGCCCGCCGACCAGCTTGACATCGAGGAATGGTTTCCCAAAGAAGCGCACGGGGTCAATGCGGTACCGATCGGCGGCTATCAACAGTTAATTGACGATGCCGCGATCGGGCTGGATATACGGCTGAATCAGCCGGTGAGCAAAATTGTCTATAGCGACGAAAGGGTGCAGGTCACAACTGCACAAACGACATTCACAGCCGATCTAGCGGTGATCACGGTGCCGCTTGGCATTTTGAAAACGGGTCAAATCCAATTTGAGCCACCACTGCCTGCGGCGAAACAGGCCGCGATCGCGCGGATTGGGTTTGGGGGCGATGGGGTGCTAGGCAAATTGTTCTTGCGCTTCCCGCACCGGTTCTGGCCGGCTGAGCAGGCCTGGTTGCTTGCCTTGCCACCCAGCCCAGAGGCGCGCGGCAGCTTTTCCAGCTGGTTCAATTTGGGAACGATTACTGGCGCGCCAATCTTGATGGGCTTTACCAACGGTTATGCGGCAGCTAATTTCGACTGCAACGCTACGGATGCGGAGGTTTGTGCCGCTGGCATGCAAAAACTACGCCAGATGTTTGGCAACCAGATCCCTGACCCCGAAAATTTCATCTTTGCGCGCTGGCTATCTGACCCGTGGGCGTTGGGTAGCTATTCCTATCCAGCTGTCGGTGGCCATTTGGATGACCGCCGTCTGTATGCCGAACCGGTCATTGGCGCACACGGCGCCCAGCTCTATTTTGCCGGAGAAGCGACTGATCTGACAGATTATGGCACTGTACATGCCGCGCTCCGGTCTGGCGAGGAAGCGGCGTTGCGCATTTACCAGACCTATGGCGAGACACCGCGCCGCCAAGGGTACGCGCCCTGGCGGTGAGGAGCAGGGGAGATTGAGGGTGCTTAATCTTTCAATCGTCTCTTCTTCTTGATTAATGACAGCAACCCTACAAACCAATCCCTCAGGGGTAAAAACAGATGACTAACAAGAAAGTCAAAATCAATCGAGCGCCGGTAATGACGCTATGGGCCGTGATTGTCGCCGAGCGCATGGGTTATGATCCGGATGCAGCGCTAACCCTCGGCAAAGCAGTTGCCGGTCTAAATGCGCAATCGAAGGGGCGGCACTTGGGGATTTATGAGGAGCCCGAAGCAACCAAAGAAGAAAAGGAAGCCCACGCGCAGCAAGCGGGCAAAGTTGAGCATGTCACGCTGCTAAGTCGCCCTGTACCCGTCACCGATACGGAGCACGGTTTGCGCGCCGTCAGCAAAGGAAAACCAATTAGTCCAGCCAGCGTCCAGCGTTATCTGACCCAAAAATTTGGTGAGCACCTGGCCGATGTGCAGGCGGCGATGAAGGCATTGGCGCACGCCTATACCCCCACGCAGCTGGCGACTAAAGCGTATCCGCTCTATGAAAAGTTCCGGCCAGAGATCCCCGAAGGTCAAAAAGGCTGGGGCGCGGCGGGCGAATTAGATCTAGAGGCAATTCACGCCTTGGCGGAACCGGCATCAAAAGCAAAAGATCAATAAATTGGACGGTGTGATACTCGTGCATGGCCTCTGCGCGGACATTTGACAAGTATCTAGATATCAAATACGATTGTCTGGCATCTAATAGACAAACCATTTAAATGCCAGACAATCGTAGGTGCGGTTTTTAACCGCACCTTCCTTTTGTATGTCTTTGATTTGTTTTGTCTATAAGCTATATACAACCTATAAATCACGGATCGGTCAGGCTTTAGCATGAAAGTAAGTGAACAAGTACGTACCGTCCATATTCCGCCTGTTTACAAAGATCATAGTCCGCTAGCATTGGGTGGCACGGCCTTTGGTGAACAGAGCGATCAAGCCTGGTTGGCCATTATGGAGGCTGCGCTAGCCGCGGGGATCAACCATTTCGACACGGCCAGCGGTTACGATCAGGGCCGTTCGGAAACATTAATCGGCCAATTTCTGGCGGCGCAGCCCAATCGACGCAGGCAGATCTTCTTAGCCTCCAAAACAAGCGCCGACGAGATGACAGCGCAGAGCATGCTGGAACAGGTAGACAAAAGTTTGGCACGACTACAGACCGATGTGATCGATCTGTATTACATTCATTGGCCACGTCAAGGCAAGGATATGCGACCGGCCATGGAAGGGCTGGAAAAAGCCCGTCAGCAGGGTAAGATCCAAGCAGTGGGCGTGAGCAATTTTTCAGTCGAGCAGATGGAACAAGTGGCCGAAGTGGGGAAAATTGATGCCCATCAACTTGGCTACAGTCTCTTTTGGCGCTTCCCCGAACGCGAGATCATTCCGTATTGCCGCACAAACGGCATTGCGGTGGTCACGTATAGTTCAATTGCGCAAGGTATTTTAACTGGCAAATTTGCCAGGCATCCCCAATTTGCACGCGACGACAAACGACCAACTACTTTGTTATTTGAAGAGCGCTTATGGCCCCATGTGTACGAAGGGGTAGAACAACTGAAAGCGATTGCCAAAACAGTGCAGCGACCGTTGCCGCAGTTAGCCATTCGGTGGGTTTTGCAGCAAAAGGATGTCACGACAGCCGTGGTGGGCGCCCGCACCGCGGCTCAGGTTCAGGAGAATGCCCAGGCGCTCGAAGGCGAACTGCCTGTACATATTTTCGAACAGATGACCGCCATCAGCGGTGCTGTGCTCCAACATGTGCCCAATACCGGGAATGTATATCGTTACAATCCTTAGACGGGCCAGTGGCATGCTTATTCGGATGAGATCATTTGATTCAGGTATTGATGACTTGAAGCATTCGTAAATTGATCAGCGTGGCAACAGATCAGTTATATTGACAAAATTATTGGGATACAAAAGTGGGGCAACGGTGGCACCTGTACTAAGGACAGTTTTCAACTGGAAGTCATCCCCCTGCGGCTCAAGATAGACCTCCAATTGGCGTTCATGCAGGTTGAGAATCCAATATTCTGGAATCCAATTGCGCGCATACAGGCGGCGTTTGCGCTGCTTATCATGATCCAAAGAGCTATAAGCCACTTCAACGATCAACTCAGCCCTTTGGGGATGTGCATTCCAGTAGTCATCCGCAGTTCCGACGACTACCGCAAGGTCTGGCTCTGGTTCAGAATTATCACTTAAGGCCAGTGGCATCTGCACACGAATGTAATAATTCGCGCGAAAAATTTTCATTAACGATGCCTGCACCTTTGACACGGCTACCGCATGATAACTAGTCTGTGAAGCCATCGTCAATATTTCTCCTTCGATGAGTTCCAGGCGCGCTTCTGGTGGAAACAGACCGATCTCCACCATTTTTTCATACTCCTGGCGCGTCCAGCGGTAGGGTTGAACTTGCGTTGGCTTCTGATTACCAGTTGTCGTCATACTCATAGCAATCTCTCTTTGAATTTATGATTTTAGATTGACGATCTACAACAAATGATCTCGTCTACAAAATAGCCGCGTAAATTGTCAATCTAAAATCTAAAATCGCAATCCATCTCTACGCACGGCGCAACTTGCGATAGGTGATCCGGTGCGGGCGGTCGGCGGCTGGCCCCAGGCGGCGACGGCGATCTTCTTCATAGTCGCTGTAGTTGCCGGGAAACCAGAAAACTTCACTGTTGCCTTCAAAGGCCAGAATGTGCGTGGCGATGCGGTCGAGAAACCAGCGATCATGCGAGATCACCAGCACGGTACCCGAGAAAGTATCGATGGCATCTTCCAGCGCGCGCAACGTGTTGATATCCAGATCATTGCTCGGCTCGTCCAACAAAATAACATTGGCGCCCGATTTGAGCATTTTGGCGATATGGATGCGGTTCCGTTCACCACCCGAGAGCGTGCCGACTTTTTTCTGCTGGTCGGTGCCGGCAAAGTTAAAACGCGCCACATAGGCCCGTGAATTGACCACACGATCACCGAGTTGGAGTTGCTCGTTGCCTTCGCTGATCTCTTGCCAGACGGTTTTGTTGGCATCTAACGACTCACGACTCTGGTCGACATAGGCCAATTTGACTGTGGCACCGACCTTCAGATCACCCTTATCTGGTTTGTCCTGGCCCACCACCATGCGGAAGAGCGTCGTCTTACCCGCGCCGTTAGGCCCGATAATGCCAACGATTGCGCCGGGCGGCACGTTAAAGGTCAAATTGTCATACAAAATATTGTCACCAAAGGCTTTGGCAATATTTTGCGCATTGATCACGACATCCCCCAGGCGCGGACCGGGGGCGATGTAAATTTCGCGGTCTTCATTGGCGCGTTCTTTTTCCTGCGCCACCAGTTCATTGTATTGGTTAATGCGGGCTTTGCCCTTGGCCTGGCGCGCTTTGGGCGACATATGTAACCAATCCAATTCACGTTGCAGGGTCTTCTGACGTTGTTGTTCAGTCTTTTCTTCTAAGGCCAAGCGTTGTTGTTTTTGGCCCAACCAAGAAGAATAGTTACCCTTCCACGGGATGCCATAGCCGCGATCCAATTCGAGGATCCAGCCAGCCACATTGTCCAAGAAGTAGCGATCATGGGTGACGGCGATTACGGTGCCGGCGTATTGTTGCAAGTGCGTCTCCAACCAGGCCACCGATTCGGCATCGAGATGGTTGGTCGGCTCGTCCAGCAACAAGATATCTGGCTCCTTGAGCAACAGGCGACAGAGCGCCACACGGCGGCGTTCGCCACCCGACAAGGTCTTGACCAGTGTATCGGGCGGGGGGCAGCGCAAGGCATCCATTGCCAATTCTAGACGGCTGTCCAGATCCCAGGCGTTCAATGCATCCAATTTTTCCTGCACTTCGCCCTGGCGCGTCATCAACACATCCATTTCGTCTGACGTCATCTCTTCGCCAAACTTCATGTTGATCTCGTCGAACTCGCGCAAGGTGTCCACCACTTCTTGCAAGCCTTCTTCGACGACCTCACGTACGGTTTTGCTTTCATCCAGTACAGGTTCTTGCTCTAGATACCCCACCACATAACCGGGCGCCAGCATGGTCTCGCCGTTATATTCGGTTTCCAAGCCGGCCATAATGCGCAACAGGGTGCTTTTGCCAGAGCCATTCAGACCCAGCACGCCGATTTTAGCGCCATAAAAATACGACAAATTAATGTCGCGCAACACTTGTTTGTTCGGCGGATAGTTTTTACCAACGCCCGCCATGGAATAGATAATTTTTGTACTCATTAATTTTCTCGCTGATCTAGGATCAATCTTGATCGTTTTTAGCTTTGTCGCCTGGTAATTTTGTTAAATCTTGTATCTAATCTAGTTTAGCATGAGCAAGCAAATCCGTCACAAAGATCATATTGCCGATCATATTGCCGGATGAACGGCTTACTGGTATAGTAGGGGGAATGGGTCGAAGAGGGTAGGTGCGGTTTTTAACCGCACAGGCTCCGTTGATCTTGATTGTGCGGTTAAAAACCGCACCTACGCGATGAACGGTTTATTTTGCGAATGTCCGTTAACCCATTTCGGAGCCTCTAGGCGTGGTTTTCTGTTGCAGACCACCGAATCAAGAGCCTACTGTGGGCGCGGCGGACTAGCAAGTCAAGCATTATTCCCATAGAAAAGCAGTGAGCGGACGGATGAGCGAGTGGACACAAGATGAATATACGATCAGCACCGATCGCAACCGGCTGGACATCAAAATAATTTACCAATACCTGACCAAGGAATCTTATTGGGCCAAAGGCCGACCCCTGGATGTGATCCAGACGGCGATCAACCATTCACTCTGTTTCGGCGTTTATCACGGTGAACAACAAATTGGGTTTGCGCGCCTCGTGACTGATTATGCCGTCTTTGCCTATCTCGCCGATGTCTTTATTCTTGCCACGCACCAAGGTCACGGGCTTGGCAAATGGCTAATCCAGACGATTTTGCAAGTGCCAGAATTACAAAACATTGGGCGTTGGACGTTGAACACACGCGACGCGCACGGGATCTATGCCCAATCGGGTTTTGGGCCTGTGACCCAACCAGAATTGAGCATGGAATTGCGTAGAACACCAGCTTGGCGCAAAAAAGACGAACAATGATTCAAGTCACCCCCAGCATTGCGATTGACGAAAGTGAAATCAGCGAAGAGTTCGTGCGCGCGGCGGGACCAGGCGGCCAGAATGTCAACAAAGTTTCTACGGCAGTGCAATTGCGCTTCGATGTGCTCCACTCGCCTTCTTTGCCCGAGGACGTCCGCACCAGATTGACCCGACTGGCCGGTAAGCGCATGACCGATGAAGGTGTCATCGTGATTTTGGCCAAACAGCACCGCACACAGTTGCAGAACCGCACCGAAGCGACAACCCAATTAATCGAATTGATCCGCAAGGCCGCCGACAAACCCAAACCACGGCATAAGACTCGGCCGACCTTAGCCTCGAAACAAAGACGGCTTGAAGGCAAAAAACTGCGTAGCGCAATAAAACAGACCAGAACCAGGCGCCCCCGGCCAGACGAGTAGGCGCATTTTGTCTCACCCTCATTGCCATAGCCAGTTCTTCACATCTTATTTTTCAGATTGTGGATTTGCAAATTATACGATAAACTTATGCTCTAAGGACTACCTATTCTTGCTTAAAGACTATCTCTTCGATACCTTAACCGTTTGTCAAGTAAGATAAAATTTGACATCATCTTAAGTCCAATCGGTATGAGATTCTTCGCAGAATCAAGCACATTAGTTCTATTGGAGAATAATTACCACCATGATTGCAGCATTAAACTTTACACTCCTAGATTTGTTTTGTGGAGCAGGTGGTTTATCTCTGGGTCTAGCAAAAGCTGGCTTTACTACAATTTTGGCAGTTGACCATCATAAAGCAGCCATTCAAACATATATCGCTAACCTTGGTCGCCATGCGATTGAATTAGATCTATCAAAACATGTTACATTGCCAAAAGTCACCGTGGTAGTTGGTGGACCGCCTTGTCAAGGCTTCTCCTCAGCAGGATTACGGCAAAAGAATGACCATCGAAACAGTTTAGTCGGCAGCTTTGCGCGCATTGTCGTGGAATTGCGCCCGCCTGCTTTCATTTTTGAAAATGTTGAAGGTTTCTTAACCGCCGAAGGCGGCGATAGGGTCATTGAACTTTTAGAGCCGCTGATTAACGCAGGTTATCGCATTCATCTTCGAAAGATCAATGCAGCAAACTATGGTGTACCCCAACATCGGAAGCGCGTTGTGGCGATTGGTGGGTTAGGCTGGGAGCCATCTTTTCCAGCCCCAACTCATTCGGCTTTTGGAGCACCAGGGGCACATCGCGCAGAGCCCGGTCTTCAGCGTTCGCCAACGATATCCGATGCGCTTGAGGGTTTGCCACTCCCTACGACAGAGTCATCTGGATTTCCTCAGGGACATTTCTATCGCCCGCTCAAAGATATTGAGTTGCAACGTGCGATGACGCTGAGACCTGGGCAGACGATGCGTGATCTACCCAAAGAACTGCAACACGAGAGCTTTCAGCGCAGGGCTTTTCGACGTGTAATGGATGGTACGCCGACGGAACGACGCGGTGGCGCACCGTCAGGCATCAAACGTCTCAGGCCTGACGAACCTTCTAAAGCGATCACGGGTGGCGCTTGTGCTGAATTTATCCATCCAACCGAGGATAGACCACTGACTATACGCGAGTGTGCCAGACTTCAAACATTTCCTGACGAGTTTGAGTTTTATGGGAGTAATACAGAGCAAATGCAGTTAATTGGTAATGCAGTTCCGCCCCTGCTTGCTCAGGCAATTGGTCAAAATCTTGCCCAAGATCTTATCGCTGCTAAGCCGGTTCATGGTGAAGGTGCGTTGCTTAGTTTTATTCCTACAAGTTCAGATGGGGTAAGCCCTGCCCTCCGAAGCGTACTCGAAAGAGTAAAGCAACAGCTTATTCATCACCACAGGTATGAGGAACCTACCCTATGGGACTAACGAAGTCACAGCAGATCCTAGTGACTAAAGCTCGTAATCCAGGCGGAAGCGATCTTGGCGTTTTGCTCGATGATGCAACTTGTGCTTATTTGAGCGCGATAATTATTTCTGACCTTGGCGTGACACAACATTTCCCTGAAGTATCGCCTTTGCTACCGCCATTCTTTGGTTCGCACAAACTGGATGAACTCCGTATAGATGGTCTTGACTTCTTGTCTTTACTGGAGCGATTGTTCACCTTGCTCCCTGATACTGATACTTACTTCTATTGTCTAGCCACTTTGCATAAGGCCAGATTAAAATATGAACGCATTTTGCAATCGCAAGCAATACCGAACATAGATCAGGTTGGACCAAGAGCGCTACTGCAGTATGGCACACTAAGCGCGAAATCGTTAGTCGCACTGCTCTTCTGGCGAAAATGGATATTTGATATTGATAACAGAGCGGGACAAGAAACAGGCTACGTTTTTGAGCCAATTATTGCATATGCGATCGGGGGTATACCCTATAGTTCAAAAAGAAGCCCTGTTAAGCGCGCCGGAGTTGGGTCGCTTGGTCGACAAGTAGACTGTATTATAAATAATAGAGCCTATGAAATCAAGATCAGAGTTACAATCGCAGCCTCAGGGCAAGGTCGTTGGGGTGAAGAACTCGAGTTTCCCAAAGATTGCCAAGCAAGCGGATTTATACCGGTGCTGGTTGTGCTTGACCCAACTGTGAATACAAAACTCGATGAGCTAAATCAGGCATTCATCGCTGCCGGCGGAGAAAGCTATATTGGACAGGCTGCTTGGCATCATTTGACCGCAGTGGCAGGATCCACAATGGCGCGTTTTCTTGAGCTATATGTTCATATCCCGCTACAAGAACTTTTACAAGAAGTGCCTCAGGAACTTCCAGATTTGACATTGCGCATGAGCAGTGACCGTATCACCATGGAGATTGGTCAAGAGCACGTAACAATTCAACGCGGCCACACAAAAGAGACAACAGCAGAGAACGATAAGTTACCAGAAGACGTGGATCAGGAAAGTCCTACTGCTTAAAGTAAGCATGCGGTGAGGCGACAAAATATACACTTTACATAACAATTTTGCGACATGCAAAGTATAAATTTCTATATTTTGGAATCCGTATAGCAATATCCGTGGGTTGGCACAGGTCACAGGATGGCGAATGAGCCAAGCCCTTTCTCAATTCCCCTTAGGGGCAGCGCAAGTTCACAATCAATGCATCATAGACCCATCATCCTCTTTCATGCTGAATTCAAAGGATTATCGTATGACGCGCAAAATTATTAGCCTTATCGCCACGAGCCTGATCGTTATTACCCTGGGTTTGATGCTGGTTATCAGTGTGGCTCAGGTGCCGATTGCGGCCAGTCCACCGGCGCAAGGCATCACGCCCACCACACCCCGTCCCATTGCACTGCCCCAGCCTCTACGGATCAACATCCGGCAACAATTACCGATTACCTTGACTTTGCCCACGACCAATACAACAGGCGCACCGACCCAAACGGTGACAACAACCTTAAATTTGAATTTATTATTTGATGTGACGCGCACGTTGACAACCACCATCGCCTCTTCAATTACGCTGAGATTGGCCGACCAACCGAGCGTAACGTTGCCAATCTCACTGACCTTCAGCGATCTGCATACAGCGGTTGTCCATATTATCCCACTTAGGCCCATTCTTTCGGACGTTGCAACCAGCGATATAACCGAGACCACTACAGTAACAGCAACGGCCACGACAACGGCAACCGCTACACTAACACCTACAGTGGCAACGGCCACCGCGACAACCACCCCAAGCGTACCACCGACGCTCATTCCCACCACAGCTGTGACGCCCACTGTGTCACCGACGATCAGGCCAGCCGCCACCGTAACACCAACCGTGGCCGCGACGATCACCCCGACGGTAGCGACAACCGTTACCGCGACCAGCGTGCCCACGACGGAGATCCGCAGCACGGTGCCCGTCACAGCCAATTTGCGCGGTGGCCCCGATATTTCATTCCCGCTGGTTGGCGAAATTAAAGCGGGTCAGACGGTCAAAGTAGTGGCCCAAGACGCCAGTGGCAATTGGTATCTACTCGATAGCGGTCAATGGATCGCTAATTTCTTGGTGGAAAACGTGCCGGCCAATTTGCCCGTTGCTACGGACGCGCTGCTTGCCTCCCTGGCAACGCCAACCCCGATCACAGCCACGGTGGCCGTGACAACCCCAGTCGCCATCACAGCCACAATACCGATCACAACGCCAATTGCAAGCACAAGTCCTGTGGCCGTCACGGCTACGCAGACGCCTTCGGTCACGCTGGCAACCGCCACCCCGACACCCACGAGCAGCAACTTGATTCTTGTGCCGACGATGACCCCCACGCCGGTCGCCACCGTGGCTCTGGTAAAACCAACGGCGCTTACCAATGCCAATTTGCGTTCCGGTCCAAGCACCGAATTCCCCATTCTCGGTGGCACGACGATTGGCGAGGAACTGACGATTGTGGCGCGCAACGCCGATAATTCTTGGCTCAAGCTGAACAATGGCGGTTGGATTTCAACCCGGCTTGTCAACAATCCGCCCGACGCGGCGACAGTGCCGGTGGAGCAGGTTGTGCCCGGCGCAGCAGCCCAGTAAAACAACTGATTTATCCGGCTAAACAAACTGCCGCTGGCGTAGGATTCATTGATTACGCCAGCGGCAGTTTTCTATTTACCAGCCATTGACCATTCATCCACCCCTAGAGTGTGTTACAATGAGCATAAGTTTGGCTGATGGGCGTTCGACGACTACAAAATCAGGGTACAGTTGCGCATGTTTGAATAAGCAACTGTTGCACGCACCGGTGGCGCATCTGTGCCACAAACGATCAGGATTTAGGCAAGAAAGGAATCTACACATGGATATTGCCATCATGCTAGAAGGCCAACACGGCCTTAATTGGCCCCGTTTTCAACGCATTGCGCGCGCGATTGAAGATCTGGGGTTTGCCGGTCTCTACCGCTCCGACCATTTTACCGATGCACAAGCACCCGATAGCGACTCACTTGAATTGTGGGTTTCGCTGACCTGGCTGGCCAGCCACACCAAACGAATTGAATTCGGCCCGATGGTCTCGCCCATCTCATTCCGCAACCCAGTATTCACCGCGCGCATCGCCAAGGATGTCGACGATTTGTCGGGCGGTCGTCTGACCTTAGGCGTGGGGGCTGGCTGGCAAGGGCGCGAACATACCAACTTCGGTTTCAATTTATTGGAGCTGCCCGAACGGTTTGCGCGCTTTCAAGAGGGGCTAGCCGTGATCACGCGCCTGTTGCAAAGCGAAGAGCCGGTGAACTTTACTGGCCAATATTATCATTTACAGGACGCTGCCCTCTTGCCACACGCCCAGCGGCCGGGTGGCCCCCCCGTTCTGATCGGTGGCAATGGCGAAAAGCAGACACTACCCCTGGCCGCTCGCTATGCGAATGAGTGGAACGGGGTTTACTTGGCCGCAGACCGTTATGCAGAGTTGAGCCGTCGGCTCGATGAATTGTTAACCGCGCAAGGCCGCAAACCAAGCGACGTGCGTCGCTCGCTGATGACTGGTTTGATATTCGGCCGCACCGATGCCGAACTCCAGCAAAAATTGCAAAATACCGGTCAGTCGGCTCAAACCATGCGCAGTCGAGGCATGGTGGTCGGCACCGGTAACGCGTTAGGCGATCAACTGGGGAAATTGGCCGATGTTGGAGTCCAACGCGTCATGTTGCAATGGATGGATTTGGATGACATTGCGGGGTTAGAGACACTGGCCAAAGCAGTGCTGTAAAGACAGAATCTACGATTTTAGATTGACGATTTACGAAATTTAGAGACGCAAAATGATCGTTCTACTGGCCAAGGTGCGCGAGTAGAAACCACATTCTCTGCCCACTAATCCCGCGTAAATCGTCAATCTAAAATCGTAAATCAAATACAATCTAATGCACTTCCAACAGCTCTACTTCAAAAATCAAAGTGGCATTGCCTGGGATCACACCACCTGCGCCCTGCGCGCCATAACCTAAATTGGGTGGAATGAGTAATTGGCGCTTACCACCGATCTTCATGGCCAGTACGCCTTCGTCCCAGCCCGCGATGACTTGACCGACGCCAATGTTAAAGGCGAAAGGTTCGCCCCGGTCAAGCGAACTGTCAAACTTTGTGCCATTCACCAACCAGCCAGTGTAGTGGACGACTACTTGTTGGCCCTTTTGGGGTGATGCACCGTTGCCCACCGTAAAGTCATGATATTTCAAACCACTGGCTGTCGTCACATAATCAGTATCGTTAACCTTGGTGGGCGCACTTGGCGCGCTCGGTGCACCAGCAGTGACGCCGACCAATTCCACCTCAAAAATCAATGTGGCATTGCCTGGGATCACCCCTCCCGCGCCCTGGGCGCCATAGCCAAGATTCGGTGGAATCGTCAAGCGTGCCTTGCCCCCCACCTTCATTAAAACAATTCCTTCGTCCCACCCTTTGATCACGCGCCCTTGCCCCAACGGAAATTGGATCGGCTGGCCGCGCTTATACGAGCTGTCAAAGACCACACCGTTGGTCAATGTGCCCGTGTAATGGACAGAAACAATGTCGCCAGGCTGCGGGGACGCGCCAGTGCCGGCCACGATTTCGGTGTATTGTAGCCCGCTTGCTGTATTCATGGTACTCCCTTTCTCGGTTTGTGAATTGGTAATGACTGATGTAACGCCACAAGCGGCAACAAACATCAAAATTAGTGTGCTGGCAAAAATAATGCCTAAAAACCGTCTTTGCTTCATGGACCTTTCCTTACAAACGCTTCGTTTCACAAGCAAGAATGGCCTCACCCCCCGGGGCGCCCTCTGGGCCCCTCTCCTGAACGGAAAGGCTGTTTCAGAAGAGGGGCCCAGAGGGCGCTGGGGGTGAGGCCATTTCTGCCTAAGTCCTGATATTAAAACTGAAGGACGCAACCGATATCGTCGCTTTATGCCTGGTCAAACTCAATCCAGATCTCACCCTGGCCATCGGGCACATTGATCGTAAAATCTTGGCTGTCACGCTCGCCATTGCCATCCAAGACATAGATCACATAGGTGCCGGCAATATTGTTACCGGGAATGCTACTGCTCGAAAGCTTATATTCGTAATTATATTCGCCTAAGGGACCTTGGCTTTTCGTGATGGCAATACTACGAATGCTGTCGCTGATCGGCAGCTTTGTGCCATCTTTCAACATCACGACAAAATAGCTACCTTGGGCCTCATTGCCATTGCCGCTATGGATGAAGGAAAGTTCCAACTTAAGTTCACCACCGCCATTACCGGCAAATTTGGGACCACCGCGCAATTTCCACTTACAACCATCGCCGCCAATCCCGGCGCAAGGATCAGCAGATGGCGGGGGTGCTTGCACTTGGGGCTGGGGTGTCGCTGTTGGCTGCGCGGCGGGTGCTGGGGTTGGTTGGGCGGCCACCGGGGCAGCCGTTGGTGCAACCGGCTTGGGTGGGATTTGTGCGACCACCGGCACTTTGTCGGCATTTTCTGCACGCGCCAATTGACCAAAAATCCAGACCTGTTGGCCATTTACACAGCAGACCTGCCACCAGTCACCTTCTGGATTTTTGGCGATCAACTCGAATTGCTGCCCATTGTTCGCCGCGCCAGCCAGCCCATAATCCGTGCCTGGACCAGTGCGGGCGTTCACGATATCATCCGTGATCGTCAGGGTAGCCTTTTTAGTCGTGGTCGTTGTGGTAGTCGCGACCGTGGTTGTCGTGGTCGTTGTGGTGCCAACGGCCGCGGTTGTTGCTTGGGTCGCCGTGACGGCGGTTGAGCCCGTGATCGGGTTAGTCGTTGTCACTGGATTCGTCGTCACGGGGGCAACGACCGCAACCGCCGGGGTATTTTCCACCGGCGCGGTCGTTGGGGCAGCCACTTGCTCTGGGGTTGACGTAAAAGTCGGCACCAATGCACGCGCACCTTCTGGGGTGGGTGTTGCATCCGACGTGCCGCTGCTGCCAAAAAGTAGACCGCAGCCGCTTAAAGTAAAGGCGGCGAAGAGCACGTACGTCATGATAAGAACAGATGGAATTAAACGTTGCAAACGCATGATTTACTCCTCTAAAAGATTTCTTTGGCAAACAAGGTGGACAGGCTGTCCTCATTCCAAGATCGCTTATTTTATCCGTTTTACCTGATATTCGCCACCCGCAGTACGCACGCGCAGTTCGTCATTGACATCGGTCATCGCGGGCGTGGTTACAATTGAGCCATCTGCGGCCTGCACAATGCTATAGCCGCGGCGTAGTACATTGGCTGGGTTAAGCGCAGCGAGCCGCAGGCGCACCGCCACGTTGCGCTCGCGCAGGCGCTCCAAACGCCGCCGTAGTTCGCTGCGTAAATAACGTTCACGGTCATCCAGGCTTTGGCGCCGCAGATCCAATTGCCGCTTGGGATCGATCCGGCGTAAACGCAAGCGCAGTTCATGCAGACGGCGCTGTTCCAGATCGACAAAAATCAAGGCTTGTTCGCCAAGCTGCCGTTGGACGCCCGCCAATTGGTCAAGTAACTCAGTGCGATCGGGCACGGCTGCCGCGGCCGCCGCCGAAGGGGTCGGGGCGCGCAGATCAGCCACAAAATCGACAATCGTAAAGTCGGTCTCATGGCCCACACCCGTGATCACCGGGATCCGACTTTCCGCCAGCGTATAGGCGACCCGCTCATCGTTGAAGGCCCATAAATCTTCAATACTGCCACCGCCGCGCGCCAAAATCAAAGTATCCAAAGTTGCGACTGTCGCGGCATATTGGTTGGCGGCCACGATAGCATTGGCGATTTGAGCAGGGGCTTCGCTGCCCTGAACCAGGGTGGGAAAGACGACCACTTCGACCAGGGGCCAACGCAACGTCAACACGCGCAAGATATCACGGAGCGCGGCACCGTCGGGGCTGGTGATCACACCAATCGAACGGGGGGCAATCGCCAACGGTCGTTTGCGCGCGGCGTCAAAAAGGCCTGCCGCCGCCAGCCGCAATTTGAGGGCCTCAAAATCGGCATAAAGTTGACCGCGGCCAATCGGCTGGAGTCGATTGGCATATAGTTGGTAGACGCCACGCTCGGGGTAGACACCCACATAGCCATGCGCCAACACCTGATCGCCTTCGCGTGGCAACCAGGTATGGGCCAGCGCGCTCCCCTTCCACATCACAGCGCTGATAGCAGCGCCATCGTCTTTCAACGTAAAATAGATATGGCCACTGGTTGCCTTCTTCCAATTGCTGACTTCGCCGATGACCCAGACATCGCGCAGCAGATCATCCCGTTCAAAGAGGGCAAGAATATGCGTATTGAGAGCAGAAATAGTAATCGGGTTCATAGTGAGCAGCATGGTAAAATGGACAATTGATCGACCTTGCTTTTTTCCATTCAGCAACATTCGCAGTAAAATATACTGGATTTAACCGTATATTAATCTTATATTTAACAAACTGCTTCAATCACAAAATATATTAACAAACTCATGTAAGCCGCTGTGCGGCGTGCTACCAGCAATTAAATACTCGTACAGTTCTCCATTGCTGATTTACGTCGCGCATAAGCGGTTGCCATTGTATCACAGTACCCGACAAAGCTGAACTGATTAGCGTCTTAAGACTCTATGATCAAGTTCTTTGGCCCCCAGCTGAATTTGCAAGGAGGACGTGACGATGTATCGACTATTTATGGGTCGGCTGTCTATGCGAATATTACTTGTTCCGTTTTTGGCTACATCTCTATTATGGCTATTATGGCTGGTATGTGCTAAGGCGACACCGCTTGCCCTGGCGGCTAGCAATGCATCGGGTAGGGGACAGATCGAACAGACAACGCAGGATGCGGACGCAGCCCTGGCCGCGCTTGTCTTAACCAAAACTGTCGGCACCCACCCAAATATCTGCGCCCCCACCCAAGTTATTACCGTGGCAGCCGGCACCCCACTCTACTATTGTTATACGGTTCAAAACACCGGTAATATTACCTTTACGACGCATACCATCACAGATAGTCAATATGAGGGCACGCTCACGAACCATGTGCCGTACATCTTAAAACCAGGTCCCCCCCCCGACTCTATCGCCATGCTAATCGTGTCGTCAGTCGCCGGTGTGCAACAGACCACCGTCAGCACTGGCACCTGGATCGCGAGCTCCTGGAATCCCACAACGACTAGCGGCATGACGGCCACGGCCAGTGATACAACCATAGTCCTTGTGCCTTCGTTGAGCGTCCGCGAAACAGTCGGTACAGACCCGCATCAATGCGCCACTACCGATCAATTGGATAGTCCGGTTGGCGCGCAAGTCACCTATTGTTACACGGCGTATAATAATAGTGGGGTCTTTTTGCGCTTGCACAATGTGAGCGATAGTCAACAAGGATTGCTCAGATCCGACTCGCCGTTGCTCTTAGCGCCCGGCGCTACCGTTCATTTCACCAACACGACCTTCATCACCCAAACCACCACCAATGTCTTTACTTGGACGGGATATATTACCGATGTCACTGGGATCTCGACTGTGGCCACGGCGACGGCAACGGTGCATACGCCGGCGATCAAGCTGCGGGCTACGGTTGGTACAGATCCGGATCACTGCGCCACAACCGATGCGATTACCGTCACCGCCGGCACGCTAATCGATTATTGTTACTCGGTCAAGAACACAGGTGGCGTAGCATTTACCCATCACGAAATCACCGATCATGCTGCGATGGCGCATTATTCGCGTACGCAGCCGCTCTCCCCAGACCAGAATTATGCGATTATTATCACAGCACCGATCACTCAAACGCGGACAAACAAGGTCGACTGGACAGCCTACAATGATGATCCATTGGCCGCCAATGCACCACTCTCAGCCCTAGATAGCAGCCCGATCACCGTAACCGTTGTTTATACGCTGAATGCCTTTGTATTTTATGATGTGGATGGCAGTAGCCGCCTGGACCATCTGGAGCGCGGGCGGCCCAATGTGTTACTCAATTTAAAACAAGCAACAGGTTCTATCCTAACGGCAACGACTGATTTGCACGGCAATGCGGTCTTTGCCGGTGTGCCTGCGGGACCCTATACCCTAAGCGTAGACATGCATTCACTGCCAGATGGCTTTAAGCTAACCACAGGTAACGTTCCTTATACTCAAACCATGCAATGGAACCAATCACCGATCAGCTTTGGCTATACGGCCTCGCCCACATTCAACAGCGATTGCGATCCGCTCTCCGACCAGCTAGAAGGCGCGGGTGATAGTGACGGCAACGGCATCCCCGACTATTTAGACGGCAATTGTGCCTATCTACCCTTCATACGACGCTGAGGGCAAGGCAGTAGGACGGTAAAACAGTGGGACGGCCAAGGGGTATCCCTACAACTGTCCCACTGTTTTACTGGCCTACCATCCTGCTATCCCACTCCACAATTGTCCTACCTATTTGCCTCAAATTGTCTCTTGTAATTCCTCGTTTGTACCGGTACAATCAGGCCATTGACCTGCTTTAATCTTTAAATACCGACTCCCTTAGCCTAATTTCACAGTACAATAGGTAAAATGTCCTATGTCGCTTGCCGTCCAGCTGGAGCGTACGGGTCACGTCGCCCTCTATCAGCAGATCGTCGAACAGGTAAAAGACCGCATCAGCAGCCATCGCTTGCCGCCTGGTGCACGCTTGCCCACCATTCGTCAATTTGCCCAGGAATTGGGCGTCACGCGGGTGACCATTCAAAATGCTTATAATGAATTGCAAACCGGTGGCTGGATCGAAGCGACGACCGGGCGCGGGACTTTTGTCAGCCAGACCCTCCAGCCACATGCTGCCATGCGCTTATCGAGCCAGCAACTGACGCCTGATGCCGTGATTGGGGATATTTTGCAGATCAACGAAATTGTCGGCGTGCGGTCGATGGCGAGCGCTTCGCCCGATCCGACCTTATTTCCGGTTGATGAATTCTGGAACACCCTGAACGATCTGCGCCAGCAGGCCAGTTCGCTGGTCTCGTACAGTTCATCGCAAGGTGATCCATTTTTGCGGATTGAGTTAGCCAATCAACTGGAAGAACGCGGCATTGCGGTCTTGCCCGACGATATTCTCGTGACGTCTGGTGTAACCCAAAGTCTTTCGCTGATTACCCAAACCGTATGCCGGCCAGGTGACAGCGTACTCGTGGAACAGCCAACCTATCTCGGCGTGCTGCATGTCTTCAAAGCGCACGGCGTCCAGGTGATTGGTGTACCGTTGGATGCCGAAGGGCCCGAACTTGATGTGCTCGAACGCTTGGTTATCCAGCACCGGCCGCGGCTCTTCTATACAATTCCGAGTTTTCAGAACCCAACCGGGCTCTGCATGTCACTGGCGCGGCGCCAAGCACTGTTGGCCCTAGCCGAACGCCAGAATTTTTTGTTGGTGGAAGATGACATCTATGCGCCACTCGCCTATGACCAACCGGCGCCACCCGCGCTCAAAGCGCTAGATCGCACGGGCACAGTGATCCATACGAGCAGTTTTTCTAAAACTTTTATGCCGGGGTTGCGGCTTGGCTATGTCGTAGCGCCACCGCCGCTCCACCAAAACTTACTCACCATGCGCCGTGCGACCGATCTATGTAGCCCGCCGATCTTACAGCGCGCCTTGGCCGGCTTCTTGGCGACGCGCGGGCTACAAAAACATCTACGCCGCGTGCTGCCGATCTATCGCGAACGGCGTGATGTGCTGCTGGCAGCGTTACAACACCGCATGCCACATACCGTCACCTGGAGCAAGCCGACCGGTGGTTATTGTTGCTGGCTGACTTTGCCACGCCATCATGCGCTGAGCAATTTGCATCAGCTAACTTTACAAGCGGGCTGGGCCTTTGCGCCGGGGGATGTATTTTTAGTCCAACCCAGCACAAACTATCACTTGCGGCTTTGCTTTGGCAACCAAGGCACCGAAACCATTCGCAGTGGCATTGAAGTGTTGGGCAACTTGATCCGCGAATGCCTACAACGCGCCGATCTACGCAATCCCGAACCGAGCGATTGGACACCCTTAGTCTAAATTTAGCGAACAGCGAACTCAAGCTTTACGCAATCATAGCTATCAAAGGAGGTATCGTTATGACGGACCGCACATTTCAAGCAAAGAATGCGCAGACCCGCGAACAATTAAACGCGTTGTTGGCCCAACGCACGGCAGCCGAGTTGCAGCGCGAAGTGAGTCATGGTTGGACCATTACCGCGACCTTAGCCCATTTGACCTTTTGGGACCTGCGCGCCCTTGTGCTGATTGAACAGTTTGAGCAGGCAGGTGTCAGTGCATCGGCAATGGATATCGAGATTGCGAACGAAATTGTCCAACGGCTGGCCAGCTCGATCGCGCCAATCGCGGCCAGACAATTGTGGCTTGAGACGGCGACAAGCTTGGATCAGCGCATCGAAGCGCTGCCGGATAGCCTAATTGAAGCGATTCAGGCTGCCGATGTATTTAATCTGCCGCGTCATGAACATCGTGCCGAGCATATCGCGGAAATTGCCCAAGTATTGTGACCAACAAGGAAACACCGATGCGAACTTACCCGTTTATGCAAGTCGATGCGTTTACAACCAGGCCATTGGCCGGCAATCCTTGCGCGATTATCTTTGATGCCGATGATCTAGATGCGCCAACCATGCAGGCGATTGCGCGTGAGAACAACCTATCCGAGACGGCCTTCGTGCTACGTTCACAAATTGCCGACGTGCGCGCCCGCTACTTTACGCCAGAATCAGAAATTCCGCTGGCTGGTCACCCCACCATCGCCACGATCTTCGCCTTGGTGACCACAAACCGCTTGGCCTTGAAAGGTGATGTGACGACGATCAGCTTGGAATTGCGCGATGGGCCGATTACCGTCGAGGTGTTCGCGCAAAAAGGCATCGTCCAACAGGTGGTTATGAGCCAACGCAGACCACAATTTTTGGCGCAATATGATCCCGCGCTTGTCCTGCCAATCTGGGGTTTGGCTGCGGATGATTTGGTGCCCGATGTGCCGTTGCAAACCGTGAGCACAGGCACACCACAGTTGATGATCCCAGTGCGCAACCTGGATGCACTGCGCAAGATCAATTTTAATCTAAGCGCCTATCAAAAATTTCAGGCCCAGGCCGATTTCTTTAGCACCCATGTCTTTTGTCGCCAAGGCGCCACGCCCAGTGGTCAGACCTTTGCGCGCCATATTGATAGCATGGAAGATCCCTTTACGGGCTCGGCAACCGGCGGCATGGCAGCCTATCTCTGGCATTATGGCTTGATCGACACGCCCACCTTTGTGGCCGAACAAGGCCATTGGATGCAGCGCCCCGGTCAGGCCCAGGTGGAAGTCGTTGGGCCACGCGACCAGATTGAAACGGTCAAAGTCGGTGGCAGTGCAGTAACGGTGCTGCACGGCGAATTGATGCTGTGACGTACGGTGCGCGGCTGGCAAGCAGCTGATTGGTGGTCAACCTCCTTCCGGGAAGGCTTGATTCGTTCGGTCACTGAGCAAAGATACCCTTCCCGGAAGGGAATCTATCTCATTGTTACAACAAATGAACCTCATGACCTTTGCGCACTTGGCGCCTTTGCGTGCGCAAAGCCACATGATCAATTTCAGAGGAGCTTTTATGAATTTTGAACATCTACTGGCCCCGCGCACG
>JBBQBY010000043.1:0-23057 GCA_038318235.1 Caldilineales bacterium | reverse complement strand
CCGTAGGTGGCATTGCCATAATTGAGCAAATTTAAATACATCTCAAGCAATTCATTTTTGCTGTAAAGTTGCGTCAGTTCTTGAGCCAGCCCGGCTTCGTATAATTTGCGGTCCAATGACTGATCATAACGTTTGTCAGCGCCCAGAAAGAGGTTGCGCGCCAGTTGCATCGTAATCGTGCTGGCCCCCGATGTAACCGCTTGATTTTTGGCATTGCGTAGAATGGCCGTCACAATACGAACGGGATCGACGCCACTGTTCGCGTAAAATGAGGCATCTTCAGTCGCCACCGTGGCGTCAATCAGGGCAGGTGAAATCTGGTCAAATTTGACCCAGGTGCGCCGGCCTTCCTCATAAAATTCAGCCAGTAACACGCCATTGCGATCATAGATGTGGGTGGTCTGGAAAAGCCGCGGGATCGGCCCAGACTGATACTGTTGCAAATAACCTTCAACCGCCGTCTGCGGATCGGAGGAAGTGCGCGGGCCTAAGATCTTACTGGGCGGCGCTATCGCTTCGGTGATCCTAGTGGCGCGGCCACAGGCGCCCAAAGTAGTGATCAGTAACGGTAGTATCAGGATCAACAAACGCAACTGGGTTTTTCTCAACTTAAAATCTGCAAGCGCCGAGGGAAGTGCTCTTAGGCTAGACATAGTTCACTCTATTTGAACTGATACGATTGATCTAGATCGATAAAGGCCAGGAAATTTCTAATTGCCTACGATCAAGCCTAAAACGTATGGTGGATATAAAAGGTTTCGGCCATAAAGAAGACCGGCGTTGCCTGAACGCCAGCCTCTGTATTATATGATATTTACCAGAGGAGTACTAGAATCGCAACAGGAAATGCACAGCCAAACAATTGACGTCAGCCCGCTTCACTGCGCGCGCCAAATCAAATGATGACACGGGGCATCGCCGTCACTACCCTGGCGATGTTGGACAACCACGGTTGAACTTAATGAATTGCCTACCCCATCGATAATGCTGACGCTGATATTGCGCGGTGCATCCTGGCCAACGGGGAAATCATAGCGGCCATAATCAGTGGTACCACTCTTGGTGACAGATTCGCCACGATTACCCCACTGATCTTCAAAGAAGAGGCGCACCCCTGCGGCGGGCGTACCATCCGCATTCTGCACCTCACCCAAAATATAGTTACCCGAACAGCTCGCATCATTAATCACGGCAACAACAGCATAACCGCTCGGTTGGGCCGCCGGTTGCGCGGGGTTATTCACGGATGGTGCCAGCGTGGGCAATGGGGTTGCGGCCAAGATTGGCGTGGCCACAGGCGACGCAATCGGTGGCGGCAACGGTGTTGTCGCCGGGATCGGTGGCAGCGCAGCCACTACACCTTGCAGCGTTGGGGCAAGCACCATAGATGCAGGCGTAGGCACGATCACAACAACTTTACTATTATCAATTTTCGCTACTGTTGGGGCGGTGCTGCTAGCCGTCGTATTCGCCGCAACTTTACTAGCTTGCACCTTTGGTGGATTATCGACGACGGCCACGGTTCTGCTGCTCGTTGCCGTTTGAATGGTGACACTCTTCACCTGTTTGCCAAATAAGCCTTGGGCGATGCTAGCCAAGTTATCGCAGGGCCCAAGATAAATTGGTGAATTGGACCGATAGCTCCAGTTGAGCACGGCATTTTGTTCATCTTGTAGCCGTTTAGGCAACAAGCTAAAGTTGGCCTGCGGCGAATCGAAATAGCGCGTCGGTCCGCTCAGGGTCGGTGGAATCAACAGACCAGGCAAGCTCGGGATCTGACCAACACCCGCGCCCCGCTTTGGTTCAGCCACGGTGGGGGCTAATTGACCGATTCCATCCGGCAGGCGATAAACCGTCGTCTGTTTACCCCCAGCCTCGGTGCAAACACCCGCGCGGCGACCAGTCCCAATCAGCACCGTCGCCATCTTCGCGGTAACCAGGCTATCCTCCTGCAAGTGGGCTTCGCCCATCTTTTGCCGCCAGTCTTTTGAATAAACCTCGCCATCGGTGCGACAACCAATGTTCTTGGGACAGCTAACCGGGATTTTGATCACGCCGTCGGGTGGCGTAAATTCCCAGTCAGTCGGGTTAGCTGATGCATTTAAGACCTTTAGTAGTTTCGGATCCGCCAGCACAGCTTCCATAAAATCGTGCCAGATTGGCGCAGCGCCCGTGATGCCAGAGATACCGCGCATGGGGTGGCCATCACTGTTGCCGGCCCAGACACCCGCCAATAAATAGCGCGTAAAGCCCAGCGTCCAGTTATCACGCCAACTGTTGGTCGTGCCAGTTTTCACCGCCGCAGGTTTGGTTAATTTAAGCACACTATTCGGGCCAAACGCAGGTGTACGCGCCTCATTATCACTGAGGATATTCGTCACCAGATAGGCTGCTTCTGGCGTAATCGCCTGCACGGGTAGCGGTGAGGCAAATTCGGACAACGGACGCCCGAAGTTATCTGTAATCGATATGATCGGTTGCGCGGGGATATATTGTCCGGCGTTAGAGATCGTGTGATAGGCTGTGGCGAGTTCTAACAGGGTTACTTCATTGCTGCCCAGGGTCAAACCTAGGCCATAATTGACGTCGTTACGGTCGAACGCCGTAATGCCAAGTGCGTGGGCGCCAGTGCGCATACGATCGATGCCTACCCGGTCCAACACCTTGACCGCTGGCACGTTGTAACTATTCGCCAGCGCCGCCCGCACCGTAACGGGTCCTCGGAACTTCCCATCGTAATTGCCGGGTTGATAGACCTGATAGCTGGTAACGGGGTAGCTGACAGGCAAATCCCAGATCACGGTTGTCGGGCTAATTAAATTGTCATTAAAGGCGGTGGCATAAAGGATCGGCTTGATCGAGCTGCCTGGTTGGCGCAAGCTGGTGGCCACATTGACGGCGCCGTCAATCGCTTTGTTGTTATAGTTGGCACTGCCCACCATCGCCAAAATTTGTCCAGTGCCAGGCTGCAATGCCACCAAAGCGCCGTTGGTCAAATCATAAGTCGGACGCAAGCTGGCCACCGTTTTAGAAACAACTTGCTGGGCGATCAGTTGCATGCTCAAATCTAAACTGGTGGTGATATGAAGCCCAGCTCGTTGCAGATCGCGATCACCCAAGCGTTGGTGGACATACTCTTGCAGATAGGTGACAAAATGCGAAGCCAAGCGCGGGTTTAAATCGGGATTGGGGCCCAATTTGATCGGCTGCGCCCAGATGGCATTGGCTGCTTTGGCCGTCAAATAGTCGCGTTTGACCATTAGATCAAGCACAATGCGTTGGCGATCTTTGGCACCTTTCAAATTAGTGAAAAGATCTAACTCGCCTGGGGCTTGCGGGAGCCCAGCCAACAAGGTCGCTTCGGCTATGTTCAAGGTGGCCGCAGTCTTGCCAAAGTAGGTCCAGGCCGCGGCTTCCGGGCCATAGGCGCGATGCCCAAAATAGACGATATTGAGATACATCTCCAATATCTCATCTTTAGTGAACAGATCGGTCAGATCATGCGCCATCAAAATTTCAAATACTTTGCGGTCCATTGATTGGTCGAAGCGGCGCTCGGGTTCGAAAAAGAGGTTGCGCGCTAATTGCATCGTAATCGTGCTGGCGCCAGAAGTAATGCCGCCGCTCTGGGCATTTTGGACAAAAGCCCCGACGACGCGCAAAGCGTCCACGCCGGTATTTTTATAGAATGATGCATCTTCGGTGGCAACCACGGCGTCTCTGAGCTGCGGGGAAATCCGATCAAGCGGCACCCAGGTGCGCCGACCTTCGTCAAGCAGCTCAGCAATAAATTTACCCTCTCGATCATAAAGATAGCTGCTTTGAAAGATGCGCGGTGTTGGGCCAGGCTGATAGCGCGCCGTATAGGCCTCCGCCGCCTCTTGGGCTGAAGCCGCAGGGCGCGGACGCAGCACAAACTCGGCATTGTAACGATCCACATAGGTTTGGATCGTCGTGCCCAGTTCGTTTACCTCTGCTGGCACTGGTGGTACGTCCGTAGACGAGTTACAGCCGCTCACCCACATTGTTATAGCCAATAACAACAGTAAGCGGCGAAACTTTTGATTAGCTGGTATCATGACTCTGCCTTTACCAGTACGCTAAAATTACCCCAGTTGATCCATGCAAAACAACCTGGAAATGCCAGCAGAGCAAAGGCCAGGTGAAGCTGATCCAACTTTACGCAACAACAGCATACCTTACGTTTTACTAATTACAATAGACAAGGTATAGATAATTAGATATAGGCGAGGATACATTCGCCGTGATGCACCCTAAATTTTACTTCAAGTAGACGATAAATAAAAGCGCAGCTATTCTTATGACAAATAATGCAAATTTCGGGCAACAGTGCCATTAAAAATCATACTTAGTTGTAATTTCTCGTGGTTAGGAAGTTTATGACCGTCACAGATTGTGAAGGCTAATTGTCTACGTGGCGTGTGTCTATCTTAGCATGAGCAGGTGACCGTGTAAATCAGCTAAACAACGTAAGTTTTATGTAGGGTAAAAAGCGAAACTATGGAGGGTAAGCGCGAAGAATTTGCTACATGGATCAGCCAGAACGCTCGATCTTGACAAGATCGAGCGTTCTGGCTGTGTGTATAATCGGGTAATTCGTGTGGCGGTGTGTATTAGCGGGCGGTTGGGAGCACAATGGCGGTACCAGCTTCGGCGTCGAGCAGCGCGCCGTTGCGAAATAACAGTAGCAGACCTGTTTCTGTGTTGTTCGTAAAAGCGCCGTAATCGGCAACGTGTAAAGCATCGCGGCCATCTTCAATCAGGGTAGTAGCTGTGTTGGCATCGCTGGCAAAAAGGCCAATATATTGTTCGCCCAGGGGCGCAATCGTCATGCCGGTGAGGGTATCGCCAGCACCGCCAAAATAGAAATCACTGGCAACGGCCTTCAGGTTAATCGGATGGAAAAAATTCCCCGCATTCATGCCAATTTGATCCGCGCAGAGCAACATGACTGTATTGGCGCTGTTAATATCATGGTCGGTGAAGAAAGCAGCGGAGATGTCACCGGTGGCGAGATCCACAACCCAAGTCAAATTGCGACCGTCCGTAACCCCGCTAAAACTCGCGTCACGCGTCAATACCTTATAGTCATACGTGCCATCTTGATTGGTGTCTAGCCAAATCTCAAAGCTAGCCGGACTGTTCGCATGCATCTGGCGCTCCCAGGTGTTGATGGCAAAGGCGAGGACAAAAGAATGGCTGGTGCCACAGACACCGGCGGTCACAGGATAGGTGGCATAGCCCAGGTATTTGAAATCCGGGGTAGGATTTTGCGCACCGGCCAAGCCGGCGGGCAAATTCTCGCTCACCCCGATCAGCGAGAAGCTCTCCAATTTGCTCGTTGCCACCCCGCGATTACGAACGGTCAGACCATTGGTGGCGGGCTGCAACGTAATGTCACCGGCCTTACGGGGCAAGACTTGCCAGGCCAGATGCAACGCATTATTGGCATTGCCGGCCTCAGTTAAATGCAGATAGCCATCGTATTCGAGCAAAGTCAATTCATTGCCGTCCGCACCCAATGCACCGGAATTCAAGCTCCAATTGCGCAACAGATGGCCGTCAATGTGCATGGTTACGATAAATTGAACATCGCCATGTGCGGGTGCGACTACCTGATCTGGCATGGTCAGTTGCACCGCCCTATTCTGTTCATCATTGGCGAAACGGAAGATAGATTTGAGTTGATAAACTACTGCCCGATCCGAGTAGTTACGCACATTGACCGTATGGGTCAGTTCGACCTTCTCCTGGGCCACCTCTTGAAAACCAAACGAAAGTGAGCCGCTCTGGCTCGCCACATCCCAAGCCGCAGCCGAGGCAACTAGCGCCGGCACAACGCGCACCTCGCCAGTGCCGATGCGCGTGATTGGGGCCAAATCACCACCGAACAGCGCTGGTTTATCCATAATATTCGTTTCGGCGCTATTCATTAATACGGCTTTGATCTCAGTCGCACTGCGCTCCGGATGGGCTTGTTTGATCAGCGCCGCTGCGCCGGTCACCAGGGGCGCCGAGCCAGAAGTGCCACCAAAGGTGCTGACGCCATTACCGGAACCGGCCAAGGCAGAGACCAAGGCGCCCGGCGCCCCAATGTCAGGCTTGATCAGAGTCGTGTCGATCGATGGCCCGCGGGAAGACGAGGCAACCATATATCCCGCCAACGAAATGCGTTGTGCCGGATCAAAGCGCACCGTGACCGCCGCTTGTTTGAGGGTGTTGGCGTCAAGCTGACTGATGACGAAACCTGGAATCGTGATCGGGCGCTGGCCATCATCACCGCTGACGAAGGGATCACCCGGCGCTGTCAAACCGACGATGCCGAGCAGGCCACCGGCATTGCCGATATTTTTGATTTTAAGCGTCATGTTGCAGGAGCCACGGTCCACCAGAACAATTTTGCCCTGCAAAGTGTTGGCAGGGAAAGTGGCACACCCATTCAAATTGCCACCAGCACCATTCCCGTATTGGACGGGGCCCTCAATTAGGTGCGTTAGCGGAGCGGACCAAGGTTGGTAGGCCGTTGCAGTGCGATTAGCAATTTGGGTAGGTGCTGTGATTTCCATGAGGAGTTGGTAGGCGGATGACACGTTCGTCTGTGCAACGGCGAGGGCAGAAGGCGCGGCGCCCGGTGTGCCATGGACAAATAGTTTGTCCGAACTATTACCAGCCGAGGCTACAGTCAACACCCCCAATTGGCTAGCATTTTCAACCGCCTGCGAGAGGTCATCATCAAAAGCGGAGCTATAGGACGCCCCCAAGGATAAATTGATGATATCTACGTGGTCATCGAAATTCAGATCATGATTAGGATCGATGGCAAAGTCCATCGCTTGGAGCAGGGCAACGCCACTACAGGCGCTAGAAATCGAAGAGCAGACTTTCAATGCATATAAGAGGACGCCGGGGGCCACACCGCTTGCACCACCAATAATATCGGCCACATGTGTGCCATGACCGCGCCCAGGGCCGGCATCCAGCGGATCCGGGTCAGGCGCCAAACGGGTGCCACCGCTAGCGCCCGTCCAAGCACTCCCGACAAAATCATAACCGCCGATGACTTTAGCCGTCGGGAATGTACCTGGTTCAATGACATTCGGATCATTCGCAGTAAAATCAGCGAGATTGCCAGCCCCGCCTAAATCTGCATGCAAATAGTCAACTCCGCTGTCCAACACCGCGATGCGCACACCCGCGCCATTAAAACCAGCTTGTTGAGCAATCGTGGCGCCGATAGAGGGCACGGTTGTGGAAAGATCCATGGCATAATTGATCACCGGTTCAATCGAGCGCACATTCGGATTGGTGGCCAAGGTTGCTACGGTGGCGGCGTTCGTTTCCAGCATCACGGCGTTGAGCACCTTTTGCACACTGCCCAATACCTTTACATCAGGGTCTAAATTGGTGGCCTGCTGAATCACAGTTGCTTGTTGGCTCTGGAGTAGCTGCATTTGCGCCTGAACCGCATCCACCGAACTCGCCATAATTGCACGCGCGGCCAAGGGCGCTTCATTCAAACGCACGATAACTTGTTGGGGCGCAGCGCTATCCGGCGCATTATTGGTCGCCACCAGTTGAGCCTTTTGGCCACTAAGCATGGTAACTGGTGAGTTTAGCTGCAAGTCGATAAAGGCAGCCGGCAAAGCCCGATTTTGTGCATTAGCGCGGCTGGCGGGTGATTTTGCTTCACCTTCAACCGGCTTTGCCAAGATTTTCACGGTAAGCACGGCTGGTTGCCCTAGCGTAGGATCTTCTTCTTGGCCCGTTACCGGCTCAGTCGTTGGCTCGGTTACGGGATTCGTCGCTTGCCCCGTGCCATTGACGACGATAGGCAGAAAAATTTTATGCGCCTGATCAACAGGTTGGTCAGCATCACCTTGCGCCAATAGCGGCAGGGCAACGGTCATCAGTAACCCAACTGTTATCAGAATCAAAAATAATTTACGCATGGAACCAGCCTCTTTATATCTGCTTAGACAATTACAACCTTGTACGGTACAACTTTCAGGTAATGGTAGCATGACTTTGGGGCATTTTTTGTTGCAAATCCCTTACGTATATTCCTCTCTAATTTGTTGCAATTTCTTTACAGTCTGCCCAATAAAGCGTGATTAACGCATGGTCCACAGGCATAGTCCATACAGACGTGATTCTCACGCCCCCACCATTCCATCCTCGTAACGTGAGTAAGCCATAGAAAAATCAGGTAGCTTATGCCTAGTCCAGCGCGGCCTAAGTCAGCCACTGTCCACTGTGTGACTGTGTGACTGTCTCACTGTCTCACGCGTAATCATTGGTCTATTTGGCGCCGCCGTGGACTAGGCCAATTGTCTGACCACAAAAAAACCGGTGCCGCTAAAGGCGCCGGTTTCAGCTTTTTCAATTATCAGGAGATTTGCGATCAGGCAATCCGACTGAGCAAGGGCTCACCTTGTAAGCCAGCTTTTAGATTGTCCACGGCGCGTTGGGCCATGTTACGTCGCGTCTGGCGCGTGGCGCTGCCCAGGTGCGGCGCGATCACCACGTTGTCCATCGTCAGCAAAGGATGGTCACGCGGTAAAGGTTCTGGTTCGGTGACATCCAGCGCCGCCGCGTAAATCCATTTTTCGCGCAAAGCCTCAACCAACGCCGCATGATCAATCACACCGCCACGCGCCACGTTGACCAGAATGGCCGAGGGTTTCATCATTTTTAATTGTTCGCGCCCGATCATGCCGCGCGTTTCCGGGGTCAACGGCACGTTCAAGGTGACAAAATCAGCTTGGCGCAGCAGATCCGGTAGGCTGGCATAGGTGACGCCGAGTTCAGCTTCGGCCACTGGATCGGGTTTACGGTTGTGATAGATCACTTTCATGTCAAACCCTTGCGCACGGCGTGCCACCTGCCGCCCAATATTGCCGAGGCCGACAATCCCCAGCGTGGCACCGTGTACATCGTAACCATGCAAAAGATTCGGGTCATACTTGGTGAAGGCCGCGCTGCGCGCATATTGTTCACCGATGATCAGGTTGCGGGCGGCAGCCATCAACAGGGCAAAGGTCATATCGGCGGTGGCGCCATCGACCAGATTGGGCGTATTGCCCACCGGGATCCCGCGGGCTTTGGCATCGTCCAGGTTGATATGATCAACCCCCACCCCTAGGTTGCTGATCACGCGCAATTTGGGCATGCTATCCATCACCGCGCCATTGATCTTAGGGTGACCGTAGCAAAAGAAGGCTTCGGCCTTGGTTAATAAGGCTGGGTCGGTGTCGGCCCCAGTCCAGAGATCGATTTGATAAGCTTCGCCAAACATGGCGAGAATTTGCTCAGAAGGTGGGGTGTTGGTCAACACTTGATAGGGCATAAAAATCTCCTTGACAGGTTGCTGGGTTTGGCGCGAATAAGAGCCGGTGGGCAATGTCTTGCCATTATACCTGGACTAGCAGCCGCATTGAAATCGAGCCTTTGTGGATATGGGCGTGGCTATGGATAAATAGCACTGCGCCGCATGTTTATGAAATAGTTTGTAGTTGTACTGCAATTCATATCCTTTTTCTATATCCCGATCTATAGCTATTGCAAATTCTTTCCTTTATGCTAGGGGTGTGTCGAGTATGAAACGAGGATGACTTGTAGTAACGACTTTAGTCATTCGTTGTGCGACCAGAACGACTGAAGTCGTCACTACGAACGACGCAAATGATATCTGACAAATCCTCGGACTGCTTGACTATTTAATCAGTAGAACAATCTAATTAATCAGTAAAACAATCTGACTTTTAGAAATTTACACATATCCCACCATCTAAAACAAAGGAGAGAAGGTAATGGCGAAAGTAATGGCAATCTTACCCGATGAAGAAGCAGCGGAGCAAGTTACCAGCCAACTAAGTGCGCTGAACATTGATGATCTGGATTGGCGTTTGATTGAACCGGGCGATGATGATAAAAGGTTGTTGCCGGCGTTTGGTTGGCCGCTCGGCAGCGGCAGCGGCGGTGCAGCAACGGGCGGCGGTGGATTAGTCGGGATTCCGGTAATCACAGACTATCCAGAAGATGAAGAAATGCGCGATAAAGGTGCATCGGATGATGATGCCGAATTTTACGGACAAAGTGTGGAACATGGCGGGATTGCGATTGTGGTCGAGACGCCGAGTGAGTACGTGGATCAGGTGCGTGGTGTGCTAGAAAAAGCCGATGCGCAGCAGGTTACCACCCAATAAGTGCATGTGGTAGCTGATATATTCTATACAACCAAGCAGGCCGCCTACTTGTCGACAAGTGGGTGGCCTGCTTGGTTTCAGTATTCTGTTTATCACCAATATCATTACACGAACAAGCACGCTACCAGTGCATAACAAATCCACCGTCAACATTCATGGTCTGGCCAGTGATGTTGTTGGCTTGGCTAGAGGCCAGGAAGACCACCAAATTGGCAATATCTTCGGGCTTTTGCCAGCGGTTGAGCGGCACCACACGTTTAATCTTTTCCGCGCCCCATTCTTCAAAGGTCGGTCGTTGGTCAACAGGCAGCGTATTACAATAGGCAGCCCAAATGGCATGATTGAGCGGGGTATCCACCATGCCAGGATTGACCGTATTGACCCGAATGTTATACGGCGCTAAATCTTTCGCTGCACACTGGGCAAAGTTGATCAGCGCAGCTTTAGACGCGCTATACGGGGGATCAGTCTGCGAGCCGATCTGGCCAGCGACAGAGGAGAGAAAGGCCAACGTGCCATTACGGCGCTCGATCATCGGTGGAATAAACGCATGCGTCGCATTGACGGCCCCCTGCACGTTGACCTGAAACACCCTCGGCCAATCTTCGGGCGCGAGATTCCAGAAGGGAAACCCCGTTTTGCCCGAACCAATCCCCACCGCAAAGACCACATGCGCCACGGGGCCAAAGCCCTTTTCAATCTGCGCGGCCGCCTGTTGCATCGCGGCATAATCAGTCACATCGGCGACCACAGACATGATCTTACCGCCTTGGTCCTCGGTGATCTGTTGGGCGGTATCAACCACAGCGGCAGCCCGATCAATTAGCGCCACGTGCGCACCTTCGGCGACAAAGGTCTGGGCAATCGCGCGCCCAATCCCACTCGCCGCGCCTAATACCACTACTGTTTGATCGGATAATCCAAGCTTCATAAAAACCTCTTACAGGGAGCATTCAGTGTGAGCACTGGTGATTAAAATTACCTGATGGCTTGCATCGTAAACGAAGAATCGGCGCAATGCAAAACTGGCGCTGATGTGGCAGAAAAAACGCCAGTTTTGCGAGGTAGCGAACAAAGGTGGAGCATGTGCTTACCATTTATAGCAACCCTAAAGAACCTAGTACACCGTTGGATAAGTTATGCGGGTTTAGCCGTAGGTCAGCGCTTCCAGCGTGACAAGCCGCGCAAAACCTGAGCACTACTCGAGCAAAAGACGTTTCGATGAACCTTGTCACGCCAGAGGCGCTGACCTACGAATGCCCATCATAACTTCGCCAACGCTGTACTAGTGGTCTGACCATTTAGTTTATAGAATCATCACGACGATTGGTTTTCTCAAAATTAAGGGGTCGCTCTACTAAAGTAAAATCAGTTTGAAAACGGGTGTTTGGAAGCTGGCTCGATGAAAACTGCTGGTCTCTAGCCGATTTTACTTTAATCAACCAAGCTGTGCTTGGGGATTGCTATTCTTCTGACCTTCGGAACGGTAATACGCCTGGCACTCGGTCTCGCGACCACGCACGACACGCTTGCCGCGCAACGGGCCATAATGCGCCGTGACAACGGTCCAACGACCGTCGTCGGTTTGATCATTGCGATAGATCACCACCCAGTCGCGGATCATCTCCAATTCGTGGGCCCGTGCCGTATTGGAATAGAGCGCCGTATATGGGGTATTGGCGCGCATGGTATGCAGAAGTGGCAACCACGCTTCCCCAGTCGGATTAAAACGCCGGGGCGCGATGTGGGACAATTCGCCCGTTTTAATTTTTTCCCGGTATTCACGGTCCACGGCGAGCAATTCGCTCACCGGGGGCTGATTGGTTGTTTGGCGCGTGTGCATATTTTGCGCCGGTCGCGTGCGCCGTAAACGCCCAACCAACAATTCCTGAAGCCCGCGAATGCGGCGCTGCCCAAAGCCGGGCACTTGACCCAGCCGTCCATCATAGGCTGCGGTCAGCAACTCGCTCAACGTTGCGATGTTGAGCGTTTCGTGGATCCGCTTGGCCAACTTTGGCCCAATGCCGGGCAACGAGGCTAACACACGTTCAGGCCGCATTTCGCCGCGTAACTGCTCCAGCAAACCTAATTGACCAGTCTGCGCCAGCTGTTCAATCGAATTCCCCAAAGATTCGCCAATGCCGGGCAGACGGCGCAACGCTTCTACGCCGCCATCCGCCAAGAGTTCCTGCACTGGCTGTTTGAGATCGCGCAAAATGGCCGCCGCATTGCGGTAGGCCTCGACGCGAAACGGATTAGCGTTCTTCGCTTCTAACATTTCGGCAACGCGCTCAAAATGCTCCGCGATCGCCTGATTGTCCAGTTGCCTGTTATCATTTTGTTGAGTCATTCTGGTCATCATCCTCTTTATAGGCTAAGCAACTTTCCGTAACACAATCCTCACCCCGAAAGGCGAAAATTTCGTCCCTGAAGCTAGACAAGCCCAGCACCTTCGCGATTCACCGCCGTATGCTTGACACCCAGATCCATGCTGAGCAACTCATCAACATCCTTAAGCGTTGGCTCGTTCACTGCGCAGGCGGTAAACAGATAAAATTGACCGTCGATCAAACACAAATCAGATTCGCCCCGATCACCGCTCAAAAGTTCTTTGGCGCGCGCCTGGCAGACGAAGCTGATCTTTTGCCGCCCATCGACCGTCCAAATCGACACCTCATCCTTAGCGAGTTTCCAAGATCGAATGCGAGAATCGAAAGCGATCGACCCAAACAGCTTGAATTCCTGCTTGGTCTTTTGGTCTACTTTGTAAGCGTCGGTCACTTTGGCGATACAGCGAATCACTAACTGCGCCGCAAGGTCAAAGGATGTACGCACATCCTCATAGACAAGTTTCTGAAGCTGAAACTTACCAAAAGTATGCGTCTCCCAAGCAATGCTACTGATATAGCCACACGCCGCATTGGCCTTTTCAAGTGTACGCTTCAAGCTGTCTGCTTGCGCTTCCGTTGGTTGTAGTTTTACTTTCGCCGTCAATTTCATAAAGCGTATTATATCATTTTGTCACTATAGTGACAAATTATAAGGAGCACGGAATAATTTCAAATGTTAAGCGTCTAGACAATAGCCTTGTCCAATTTAAAGTTTCTGGCGCTTGGGCACTGAGAAAATAAGTTGCTTTTTAGGTTGCGAATAAGGTATGATGCGTGAGACGACATCAGACAACCACTAAGGAGGGTGGATTCATCGTGAAAACTAATAGTGCGAAACAACTCATGCTCCAGGGTAAACCAGCCTTCGGCTATTCACTTGGCTTGGGCTCCCCTGCCAATGCCGAACTATTAAGCACATCTGGGATCGATTTCCTCTTACTCGACCGTCAACACGGCTCGTGGGGCGAGGAGTCCACGATTGCCGCGTTGACCGCAATGGCGGCCGGACCAGCCGTGCCCATGGCCCGCGTCGCCCGCAACGACTATACGATGATTGGCCGGCTGCTCGATGAAGGCATGCTCGGCATTGTCGTACCCATGGTCCACACGGCGGACGATGCCAAATTGGCCGCCGATGCTTGCCGTTTTCCGCCGACCGGCACCCGGTCTTGGGGCTGGGGGCGTGCCCGCGTCTATGGAGCGGATTACGCGGCGTGGATTGGTGAACAGCTTTTTGTCGCCGTCCAGATCGAGAGCATTCAGGCCGTGGGCAATGCCGAAGCCATTCTGGCGACACCCGGTGTCGATGGTTGTTGGCTCGGCCCCTCGGATCTGGCCTTGTCAATGGGCATTACGCCGGGTGTGATGTTTGAACGCGACGAACATGCCCGCGCCATCGAACGCGTCTTGGCAGCCTGTCGAAACACGGGCAAAATTCCAGGTTTTGCTGGTTCTGGGCCGCAACATGCGGTTGACTTAGCCAAGCAAGGGTTTCAGTTTATAACCGCCGGCAGCGATGCAGGTTTTCTCAGTGGCGGCGCCAACGCTGGTCTAAAATTACTCAAACCATAGGGGAAAAGAGATGCTAGATAAAGCCAAAGCCATCAACGATCAACTGGTTGCCTGGCGGCGTGATATTCACGCGCACCCAGAATTGAGTTTCCAAGAACAACGCACGGCCCGCTTGGTCGCCAACGAACTGGAAGCGATGGGCATTGAAGCCCAAACGGGGGTTGCGAAGACTGGAGTAGTCGGTTATCTCGGTGAAGGCAGCCCTGTGATCGGGATTCGCGCCGACATGGATGCCTTGCCAATTGAGGAAGAAAACAATGTACCCTATGCCTCACAGACGCCTGGGGTGATGCACGCTTGCGGTCATGATGCACACACGGCCATGCTGCTCGGTGTGGCGCGTCTACTCAGCGAAATGCCTGATCGACCGGCCGGCCAGATTCGCTTTTTCTTCCAGCCAAGCGAAGAGGCGCATGACAACGAACAGAAATCCGGCGGCATGCGCATGGTGGAGGAAGGGGCGCTGGATGGGGTTGATGCCGTGATTGCGTTGCATGTGGCCAGCGATCTGCCCGCCAATCAAATTATGATTGAAGCGGGCTATACCACGGCGAATGAGGATTCATTTCGGATTATGCTGACCGGCACGGGCGGTCATGGCGCTTATCCGCACCAAGGCGTCGATCCAACTTTTATCCTGGCGCAAGTGATCAACGCGATCCAAGGCATTCGCGCCCGGCGCATCGATCCGACCAAAGCCGCCACCATCTCGATTGGTTCGATCCATGCCGGCACCGTTAGCAATGTGATTCCGAGCAAAGTTGAGCTGACTGGCACGATGCGCAGCTTTGATGATGAGACGCGCGAAAAGCTGAAAGTCGAGCTAGTTCAAGCCTTGGGCGTCGCGCGTGCACTGGGTGGTGATTTTACCGTAACTTTCAACACCGGCTATCCCGCCACGTATAACGACCCCGATGTGGCTGGCACAATCCGCCAAACGGTCACCGATTTGATGGGCGCCGCGGCGGTGATGGCGCCGGAAGCTGGCATGGGCGCCGAAGACTTTAGTTATATGGCGCGCAAAGCCCCTGGTGCCATGTTTATGTTGGGTGCGAAATATGACGAAGTCAGCCGGCCCCATCATACGCCGATCTTCGATATCAGCGAAACGGTGTTGCCTGTCGGTACAGCGGTATTAGCCGAAACCACCTGCCGTCTGCTCCGCCAGCACGCAAAAAAAACCGAGTAAACATTACCTACAACGGCAACGAGACAAAACTTCAAAAGGTTCGATTATGGTCAACAGACCACTACCGCAAGTTGCGCTTGAATCCACCGTGATTTCACACGGGTTGCCCTATCCCCACAATCTGGCCTTGGCGCAGGAGATGGAACAGATCGTGCGCAGGGGCGGCGCAGAACCGCGCACGATTGGCATTATCCAGGGCGAATTGATCGCTGGGATCAACGCCGATCAACTGCTCCGGTTGGCAACCGGCAAAAATATCCGCAAAGTGAGCCGGCGTGATCTACCAATTGTGGTCGCGCGCAAAGAGGATGGCGCGACCACGGTCGCCACGACGATGTGGATTGCCCAACGTTTTGGGATTGAGGTCTTTGCCACCGGCGGCATCGGCGGTGTGCATCGGGGTGATGGCAGCGATATCAGCGCCGACTTGCAAGAGCTCGCCCAAACAGCGGTCATCGTCGTCTGTGCCGGGGCCAAGGCAATTTTGAATTTACCGGCGACCCTCGAATACCTGGAAACATATGGTGTGACTGTAGTTGGTTGGGGTACAGACGAATTTCCAGCGTTTTACAGCCGGAGCAGCGGGTTGCCAGTCGATGTACGTTGTGATAGCGCGCAGGAAGTGGCGGCGCTCTGGCAGGCCAAGCGACAATTGGGTTTACCGGGCGGATTGTTGGTTACGGTGCCCGTGCCTGTGGCTGATGAAATTCCGGCGCAAGCGATCGAACCGGTGATTGAGCGCGCCGTACAAGAAGCCGCGACCCAAGGTCTACGCTCGGCGCAAGTGACGCCTTTTCTGTTGACACGCATCGCCGAATTGAGTGGTGAGCGCAGTTTGCGGACAAATCTCGCCTTACTAAAAAATAACGCCAGAGTAGCAGCAGAAATTGCTGCCGCTCTGGCGTTATGCTAAGCCTAAAGTAAAATCGACTAGAGACCAGTAGTTTTCGTCGAGCCAGCTGCCTGGAAGCGGACAGCGCCTTTCACGTAAACGAGACCAGCAGTGTCCGCTTCCAGGCAGCTTCCGAACCCCCGTTTTTAAACTAATTTTACTCTAGGATAGGTTACGCACCGATTGGCGTGTCGATTAACTTCAAAAATTCCTGGCGCTCGATCACTTCTTTTTCAAGCAACGTCCCCGCCACCAGGACTAGCTTATCTTTTTGTTTACTAAGAATCTCGCGGGCCCGGTCATAGGCCGCTTCGACAATGCGCCGCACCTCTTGATCAATTTTGCGAGCAACGTCTTCGCTATAGGTGCGTTGGGCGCCAATTTCCATCCCCATAAAAGGGTTGGCGTCGGCCTGCTGCAATTGCATTGGGCCAATCAAATCGCTCATGCCATACCGTGTGACCATCGCTTTGGCCAGCTTGGTGGCGCGTTCTAGATCACCGGCCGAAGCGGTTGATGGCTCTTCAAAGACCATATCCTCGGCCACGCGACCGCCCAACAACCCCACCAAAGAATCTTCATATTCGGCCCGGCTGCGTAAGGTGCGATCTTCTTCGGGCAGCGGCATCACATAGCCAAGCGATTGACCACGGCTGACAATCGTGATTTTACCAACGTTGTCGGTATGTTCCAGTTGCTCCATCACAATCGCGCGCCCGGCTTCGTGATAGGCGACAATTTTGCGGTCCTTTTCGTCCAACACACGGCTGCGTCGCGCCGGACCGGCCATCACACGCTCAATCGATTCGATCATTTCGTCCATGCTGATCGCCCGCTTGTCACGTCGCGCCGCTAAAATGGCCGCTTCGTTGATCAAGTTTTCCAAATCAGCGCCCACCATCCCCGGCGTCTGACCGGCAATGATGCCTAGATCGATATCAGCAGCCAATGGCTTGCCGCGCGCATGTACCTTCAAAATCGCTTCGCGACCGCGGCGGTCCGGGCGATCAACCACCACCTTGCGGTCAAAACGGCCAGGACGTAAGAGGGCGGGATCAAGAATATCGGGGCGATTAGTGGCGGCGACGATCACAATATTGGTATCGGTATCGAAGCCGTCCATTTCGACCAAGATCTGATTAAGCGTCTGTTCGCGCTCATCGTTACCGCCACCCATACCCGCGCCACGATGACGGCCGACGGCGTCGATTTCATCGATGAAAATGATACAGGGTGAGTTTTTCTTGGCCTGCTCAAAGAGATCGCGCACACGGCTAGCGCCAACGCCAACAAACATTTCAACAAATTCTGAGCCTGAACTGCTAAAGAAGGGGACGCCAGCCTCACCAGCCACGGCCTTAGCCAGCAGGGTCTTGCCTGTACCAGGCGACCCAACCATCAAGACGCCTTTGGGAATACGGGCGCCCAAGGCCGCAAATTTTTGCGGTTCGCGCAGGAATTCGACGACTTCTTGTAATTCTTGCTTGGCTTCATCCGAACCAGCCACATCTTCAAAGGTGATATTCGGGCGGTCGGCGTTGTCCAACTTGCGGGCTCGGCTGCGCCCAAATTGCAAGGCGCGATTTTGGCCACCACCGCCCGCTTGGCGCATGATGAAGATAAAGAAGCCAAAAATCAAGACCATTGGCAAGAGCATAATCAACCAATTAAAAATGGCCGCGCTATTGGGAGCGGTTTCGAATTCAATTGGCAGTTGCTTTAGCTGCTCATCCGTCACGCCAAAGGCTTTGAGTGTATTGAGCAAGCTCTCATCGCTTTCTTTGCGGCTGTGCTGCACATCCGTTGAGCTTTTCAACTTGATCGTTACGGCATCACCCTGGACGGTGATTTTTTCGACTTGGCCTTTGGATACTTCTTGAGCCACCAGGTTCAAGCCAATCACACCACCGTTGTCAGACGGTCGGGTTAATAAAAAGCGCGAACCAAAGAGAACTAGAATGGCAAGCACGATCCAAAACCAACTGCGACTGAGAATACTTCCCGCCGAATTGCGCGGATCGCGGTCGCCAGAATCGCCATTAGGCTTGCGGGGCGGTGTATTTTTAGGTGTTGGCATTATTTTTTCCTAAAATGAAATTTGACAGACATATCACACGAATTGCCCGAAACGGTTCCGTATCTGCCGACTAGAGCCGTTAAACTTCAGATAATTCGTCGCAGGAGGCCTTCAAAACAGATAAAATGCTCTGCTATTATACTGCTGTTATTAGATCATAGCACAATCAAAATTTAGAATCCGTAATCGTAACTACGCGAGGCTTGGCACGAATTAGACGAATTACACGAATTTTGCCAGAGAAAATTCGTGTAATTCGTCTAATTCGTGCCTAAAATTTCAATGTATACCACTAGCGACGCAGATACCTCACCCCAGCCCTCCCCTAGGAAGGGAGGGCGCCGATTGGTGGATAGAATGATCAAATATCCTGTCCACCAATCAGTCCCCTCCCTTCCTAGGGGAGGGTTAGGGTGGGGTAGTCTTACTTTAGCTTATCCAGCACCTTGCGAATGTCAACCCCGACGCGATGGGTTGCAGTTTTGTGCAGTGGGGCCAAATGGGGCGAAGAATGGGCATTGGGCCTAGAAGCCTCGTCCGGCTTATCACTAAGGCACAATTGCAAACAGTTGCGCTCTTTCAGCCATTCGGATAGCCCACACACTTCCTCGGTCAGGGTAATTTCATTTTTGAGCAGATCAGCGACGCTACTATCATCCGCCATATTGCCCATATGCGCCACCGTGCTGATAAATTCTTCGCGACGGAAACGCTTAAAGGGCGTTGGGTCACCACTGCGAACGCTGGCAACGACCGCTTCATGCACTTGGCGGAAGGCCTCACCGCCATTGTGCTTGATCATCATGCGGCTGCCCACCCAGCGCAAAAATTGATCAAAATTGTCCAGGCTCTTCTTTTTGACTTCTTGGACAACTTCATCAAATTGGATCAAACCTGTATTCACCACCAGACAAATGTAGGCCAGGTAATCCTGATTATCTTCGGTGAGCAGATGATATGGGGTACGATTAAATTCTGCATAGGCTCGCTCAAACGAGTTATAGTCAAAATCTTCGCCCAAGACGGCATCCATCGTATGATAGAGTCCCTCGAGGCGCGCTTTGTCGATCACCTGATCATTGCGGCCCTTCGCGCCCAATGCCGTCTTATCAATATCAACGACAACCAGGGTGTTCGCATCGATGCGCAACCCACTCTCCAACGCCCATTGGGCCCAGGCGCCGAGGGCAGACCAGCGATTGGCCGAATAAACCTGGTCTTTGTCATCAATTTCTACAGAAGGCTCCTGCGTCATTTTTTCACAACCGATAAAGCACGCCCCAGGCAAACCGCTAAGTGAACGCATATTGTGGTACGCTGTCCCATCATTGAGCAACGTATCCCCAATTAGTACGATCTCTTGGATGGGCGTCTTAACCCCGCGCAGGCGTTGTGCTTCTTCGCCAAACCAGAGGGCGGCCTTGGCATAATCCTTTTCTAATTTACGTGGAATCCGATCACCGGCTAGGCCCATTTTATAGCCGGCCACTTTTAGACTAGGTAAACGTTTGTCCATAGGCTCCAGATTGCGGTAGATCACCCAATCACCAAAGAACTCGTATAAGGTAGACCGTCCAAAATTTTTTACCATACTCTCTGTCGCATCCTTGAACAATACCTCGGTCGCTGCATAATTCGTCACATCGCGCCCCTTTAATTCCTAGGATCTGCATCTAGAAGACTATGGATAAGTTTGTCCTGACGACGTAACTCGACCACTAGCCCCGTTTATAATCACAAATCCTAGCCTATTTCCTACGCCTTTACTTTCTAGCAAAGTATCAACCGTTTGCTATTATACCTTGCTCCGCGCTAAAGTAATATTTTAAGCTGAGGGAAATATTATCCCGTCAAAATCAGCTGGCTTAATCATGGTTGACAATGGATCACGGGCCGCTCATCACGGTGCGACAACCATTCGTTATCGTCCACCAGTAGCTTACGATCAGAGATCCATCGCCAATCTCATCCACCCATTTTATGCCTTCACGCCAGACTATGCAAACTGTAAGGATTTAGCCAACAACGCTGCTTCTCCGCCTAGATAACCCTGGGCGACCAAAAGTTCTGCATTCAGCAGGCTACCACCCGCCGCACCGCGGATGGTGTTATGGCCTAATGCCAGAAATTTCCAGTGGAAAAGCGGATCTGGACGCAACCGCCCAATCACCGTAGCCATGCCCGGCACGCTGCCTTTTAAGCGATCTAGGCGCGGTTGCGGGCGATCTTGCCGGTCGTCATACAGAAGCGCCGCTTTGGGCGCGCTTGGCAACTTCATCTGTTGCGGCAACGGGTCATAGTTCTTCCACGCATTCAACATCTCTTCCTGCGTCGGCTGTTTGACAAACTCGGCACTGATCGCCAGCAGATGGCCGTTGCGCACCGGCACGCGGTTGCAGTGCGCACTGACGACAAAATCAGCATACTCGATCTTGCCGCCGTCGAACTGACCAAGCAGCTTTTGCGGCTCTTTCTGCTCCATCTTCTCTTCTTCGCCGCCAATGTACGGCACGACATTATCCATAATGTCCATGCTGCTGACACCAGGGTAGCCTGCGCCACTAACCGCCTGCATCGTCACCACAAAGACTTTTTTGAGGCCGAAATGCGTATGCAGCGGATGCAGGGCGCTCACCAAGTGGGTGGTGCTACAATTCGGATTACAGACAATAAAACCCTTCCAACCACGGTTACGCTTTTGCAACTCAATCAACGCCAAATGTTCGGGGTTGACCTCGGGCACCATCAATGGGATATCGGCATCATAGCGATGATTGCTCGAATTGCTGCACACGATATAGCCGGCCGCCGCAAATTCTTGCTCAATCGGTTTGGCGACATCGGTTGGCAGTCCACCGAAGACGATCTGGCAATCCACGCCTGGCTTGCAATCCTGCAAAATCACATCGTGCAAGTGATCGGGCATATCGCCGCGCAGATTCCACTTGCAGGCGTCGGCATAACGTTTGCCGGCGCTGCGATCACTGGCGCACAGCGCCGTTATTTCAAACCAGGGATGGCCCTGGAGCATCTGTACAAACCGTTGGCCGACCGCGCCGGTTGCGCCTAGCACGCCAACTTTGATCTTGTTACTCATCTTGATACTATCTCCCTATCAATTGACGATTTTTGATCTACGATTTACGAAATGACTTCGTTATCATAAATGCTTCTATTTTCGACAAATAATCCTAGAAAGCAGAAACACCTAGACCGTCGAATCAACTTCGTAAATCGTCAATCTTAGATCGTAAATTCATTCTTTATATTGTATAAGCCAACTCAATCACATCCGCCAGCACACCAGACGCAGTCGCATCGACGCCCGCGCCCCGACCCTGCACCACCAGTGGGTTCGGGTTATACCAGCGCGTGTAAAATTCCACCAGATTATCCGTGCCACCCAGCCGGCCCAAGGGGCTACTCGCTTCGACCAAGGTTGGCCCGACGCGACATTGACCATCCGCCACCGTGGCGGCGAAACGCAACACTTTGCCTTCGTCCATCGCCGCTTGCACCTGGGCCTGAAACTGTTGATCCAAACTGGGCAGCGCCTGCATGAATTCGTCGATCGACAATTCGTCCAGGCTGGCCGGGTAGAGTCCCGTCACCTGCACATCGGTCAAGTCAAGCGGCCAGCCAAGGCCACGCGCCAGGATCAGCGCCTTGCGCGCGACATCAACGCCACCCAGATCGTCACGCGGGTCCGGCTCGGTGTAGCCGAGTTGATGGGCTTCGCGCACAATTTCACTAAAGGGGCGCTGGGCTTGCAGGCCCGTCATCACATAACCGAGCGTGCCGGAAAAAGTCCCCGCAATCCGCTGCACTTCATCACCGGCAGCCACCAGTCGATTCAACGTGCCAATCACGGGCAAGGCCGCGCCACAGGTAGTTTCCCAGCGACTTTGGCCCAGATGCCGCCAGCCCAGTTGGCCAGTGGTGGTTACGCCGGCTCTGGTGAGCCGGTCGTATACCTCCTGTTGCACGGTTAATGGTTTTTTGTTGGCGAGGACAACTTTATAGCCTTGCGTTAACGAAAAGAGCAAGGCGGGAACGGTAACATCACTGGCGGTGCAATCCACAACTACCGCGCCAGCGCGTCCGGCGATATCGACAATCCCCTTCAGGTCACTCTGGTTGGCGCCAAGCGCGTGATCAAGCAGGCTATCACCCGCGGCTTTCAACGCCAGCAGGGCCTGTAGATCTGGGTCAGCAATGCCATTATCTAATTCGATGACGGCGCTGTTGCGATCACAGACTGCCAGAATGTTCAGCACCAGGCCATATTGGTTGGCATGAAATTCGCGGTTTTCTATGATCTGACGGACCAGCGCCCGGCCCACACCGCCAACGCCGAAAAGAATGATTGGGAGCTCGCGCATAGAATCTTACCCTTTGTTGGCCTCAGGCCATTTCTGCTATGGTTGGGACACCGGTTACTTCGCTGTACAGTACATCGGCATCTAAATCGACCCCATTCGGCCAGACTAAGGTGCCAGCTTCAATGGCTCCCTTTACGTGCGCGCAGATTATAACATGAGTGTTTAACAGTTTGCTATTTTAAGCAAACGACAGCTATCGGTGACCGCTGCGCTCGGCGGTTGGCTTGTGCAATTCAAACAGATCATGAATCGCACGCACGGCCACGTTGGCATCCGCATCGGCCACAACGAGACTGACATTCGCTTCACTGGAACCCTGCGCAATCGCG
>JBBQBY010000042.1:0-23062 GCA_038318235.1 Caldilineales bacterium | reverse complement strand
TAAGACGACTGCATCGCCGCGACGGGTGGAGCACGCGGCCCAACACGCGCGTGCAGCCGACCGCCTTCGGCGCGCGAGATCATTGGGGTTTTATAGCCGTCTTGTGCCGCGCGCCTGCGTTGGCGGCTGACGCACAGGCCGTTCGGCGATTGGATAATGTCAAGGGATAGGCCATTATCCGCAACTAGATGGGCAGGAATTGTATTAAACTCAGCCTGATGAAATGCAGAATTGGTCAGAAAACGATGCGAATTAATCAAGGCGACGTCTATTGGGTGCCATTGGCAGAACTCAACGACGCAGCGTCTGGAATCGCGGGATGAAGTTTTTGCAAGCATTTACTGAATCCAGATAGCGCCAAGTCCGTTTTCAAAGCCGCTAATCCGCTGTTGCCCTCAACAACAGGGCGTTGTGTTTTTTTGATGTTTTTTGGCTTGTCTCCTTATTGCGGCAAAACCCCGCTGCAACGGAAATGAACGAAATTCACTTGGCAGCGCGCGTGGTAATAATACCCTCATTGCGCCGAATATGTCGTTTTACCTCCCCAATAACTCTAGCGGATTGGCCAAGCGCCCAAAATCACGAATTTCAAAGTGCAGATGCGGCCCGGTGCTGTTGCCAGTAGAGCCGACTTTACCGATCACTTGACCTTGGGCGACTACATCGCCTTCTTGCACCAGCACTTCACTCAAATGTGCATACAGGGTTACATAATCGATATTGTGATCGATCACAACAAACAGGCCATAGCCTTGATTATTCCAACCGGCGCGGATCACAACGCCGCGGTCAGCCGCCGTGACCGGCGTGCCCAGGTTGGCCGCAATGTCAACGGCACGATGATCGTAGCGATATTCCTGGGTCAGCCAGCCATAGAGCGGCCAGGTGAAATGGCCGCTGCCATAGGGCCAGTTAAATGGCACCTTCACGCTGTTTTGAGGAGCGATATTTTGGGAAGGCGCCGGGTTGCCTGTCCCGCCCACAGCATAGGCCACAAAGGGTGAGGTATCGATCGATTGGCTGAGCATAAACGGCAAAAAGGCTTGGGGTCCGTCGCTTTTAGCAATTCGATGATTACTTAACGGCGCTGGCGTTAGTGGAATCCGCAGGTGTAATTCAGGCAACATCAGCAGAGGGTTGAGTGGCTGGCTGTTCAACCGATTCCAGGGTAGGTTGTAAATTGCATCGGGAGTAATGCCATATTGGGCGGCGATTGATGCCAACGTTTCGCCACTTTTTACATGATGACAGCGAACGCTTGATCGTGGAATTTCCAAACGATTGCCAATCACAAGTGGTTGCTCGAGGTTAAAATCTGGGGCGATCATGCAGGCCATATCGTCCAGATCTACACCGATCTCAAGCGCCACATGCAAAAGTGTATCGCCCGCCTGTACAGTGTAAGTGCGTGGTTGCTCAGGATGTTGCGCTGAGTCTACGGGCAGCGTACTCGTCGGCGTAGCCGTTATGATCAGGGTCGATGGACTCGCCGGTGCGCCGACGGCAGTCGGTGTTGTAATGTCGCCAGGCGACACAATCACGGTCTGGGTCAAAGGCAAAGCAAACGCAGACCGCCCCGTGACCAGAATTGTCACCAAGCCGATCAGAATCCACCCGCCCTGTGTAATGCACAGCTTACGCTTCATGTGGCCTATTTGCCTGGCTCGATCACAAAGACATTACCACCCGCTACATCCGTATACCAGATGCGCCCAGTGGGATCAACCGCAACACCCAACGGCTTAACGAATGCGCCATTTTCCCCCGTCAATGGCCAACTTCCAACGCGCGCACCGTGCGCGGTTAATTTAACTACTTGGCTCTTCTCCGGCTCCGTCATATAGATAAAACCATCTGCCCCAGTCACGATGTGCGATCCATCCATACTATTGGCCACGGGAATGTCCCACGCCAGCAAACGGCGCTGATCCGGCCCAAAACTGATTAGTTTATGCAATCCAGAATCCGTTACAAAAATTGTATCATCATTGCCTACGGTTACGTCAACTGGCTGAGCGTTGTCACCGGGCCAGACGGGAATATTGATGAGCACAGCACCTTTTTCATCCAAGGCGACGACGTTGCCTCCCGGGGTATTGGCAATCCAGAGCCGTCCTGTTCGATCAATGCCAAGCCCGCGCGCATGTTCTAAGCGCGACTTCTCCGCCGGGATCTCGCGTTGATTGTTGCCGTCCGCATCAAAAACGGTGAGCCGCCCCAGGGTGGCATCCAGCACATAAAATCGACCTTGCGCGTCCACGGCGACGTCAAAAGGTTCGACAAAAGGCTCAGACCCACCGGCGATCTCCTTCAAGATCTCACCGGTGGGCGAAAGGATAAGGACGCGCTGGTTGCCCGTATCGGCAACATAGATTCGTCCATCTGGACCAGCGGCGATGCCGTGCGGCTGCTGCAAATTTTGCTGGACCAACTGATTCAGACCGGGTAATATGACTTGTGCTTGCGTTGGCGCGCTCGGCGCGCTTGGGTTAAAGGAAAGGGTAGCCAAATCGGGCAATTGCACCCGCTCATAATTGTCTTGTGGCGGGAAAAGCACCGCGGCCGGAATGATCTGTTGCGCGCCGCCGGGCGGCGTCCAATAGAGGTTGATATGCGTATGATCCGTGCTGTCGCTGAAACGCACCCGGATATCATGCAGCCCTTTGGCCAAATCCAGCGCATTCTCTTGATAGACATTGGGCAGACGGCCCGTTGTCACCGCTTGATTATCGATAAAGAGGGTAGACTGATCAATCGATTCGAGACCAAAATGGTAATTCCCGCTTTGTGGAATCGCAATTTTGCCCGTCCACTCCACAGTGTAAGGCCGGGGCAATGGCGTGACATGAAAATAGAGCGTCAGTTGCGAATCGATACGTGTGAAGGTTGCCGGTCCACGCCATTGTTTGTTGGGATAATAGGTGCCCAACAAACCGTTGCTCGTAATCGGTGGCACATAAAGCGCGGCGGCGGGAATCACTTCTGGCTCATGCGTGGGTGGGCGCCAGGCGAGGCTAAAGGGGCCTGGCGCCCCCACAGCGCGCACCCGTAAGCTATGATTGCCCTGGGCTAGAATCAGCCCGCCGCTCAGTTCACCTGTTCCCGTGAGCACCCGTTGTTCACCAATGTAAAGTTCGGCATAACCGGGCGCTTGGATAAAGAATTGATGCGGGCCATAAGTGGCCACATTCAGCACACCTTCCCATTCCACCGAAAAGGGTGATGCCAGCGGAGGGTTCGTCTGCCAGTCGAAACTGAGCGTGGCAGCTTGATGCACCTGGGCCGGTTCGCCTTGCCATTGCGCATTCGCATAATATTTGCCTATCAAGCCTTGTACGTTGGTGATATCTTCGGGTTGCAATAAGGCGTAATAGACCACTGTCGGCCCGCCAAACGGTGGCTGAATCTCCTGGAATGTGGCATTCGGGTAGAAGCGCTTAGCTTCGTCGAACAGGGCGTGACTATCGGCATTCAGGATCAAAGCAACCTTCTTCGCAGGCGGCCACGGCAACGGTAAATGGTCGGTCGTTTCCAGGCGATGATAGGGGCGGGCCTCACGTGCTAGAAATTTGAGCGAAGGGTGGCCCTCAAAATAGGAGATGACATAGGCTTCTGTCTGATCGTCAAAGCCAGCCAGCAATTTGGCCGTGATCGTCTCGGGGGTGGAATAGGCGTTCCAGACGGCAAAATCAACGGCCTGGCGATAGAAATAGAAATAAAAATTGTTATAGCCGATGCCAAGCAGGAGCACAAGTAAGGGCGCCAGTACAAAATTGGGATAATAGCGGCCACCATCCCGCCGCCACATTTTCCACAATTCATGCAAAGGGATGACGGCCAGCAGATAGGCAACGGGCAGCGTACCAATCGCGCGCAACGATTGGGGCGCTTCAAAGTCTAAAGAGAGAATCCCCCCTAGCAACATTACACCCAGCCAAATGGGCAGGAGGAGATAACGCGGTTGCCGCCAACGCCACAAAGCCAAGCCTAAGCCTAATACCATCAACGCCGCGCTCATAGGATCAAGCATAGGTTCGCCGGGCAAGTTGTGGCGGCCATTCGGGTCACCCCGATAGTTGTACATTAACAGATGTTTGCGCACATTCTCGATGAGGGCGGGCCAACGCTCGGTAGGCGACTTCTCGGCAAAAAGCGAGGTTTCTTTGGTGCGCGCGAAGTAGATTTCGGGCTTTTCACGCGCATAGAGCAACATCGGCGCGGCTACCATCAAGGCAACAACGAGCATCAACAAAAGGCCAGACCAGTGCCGCCGCCAGAAGCCGCGTTCAAAGATCAGCGCCGCCGCTAAAAATAGCAGGATCACCCCAATAAAGAGTTGAAAGGCGGCGTAAATGCAAAAGCCCAGCCCAAAACTAAGCCCAGCCAGAGCAAAGTCCACATAACGGCTACGCCGGATGCCCCGCAAGAGAAAACCCATGGTCAATAAGGCAAAGAGCGGCGTGCTAACATTGTACATGCCAAAGCGGCTTACATTGACCGCCCAGTGGGAGACAGCAAGCAAAAAGGCCAACACGAAACCCATAGCTCGCCCAAACAGTTCACGCCCGATCAGATAACCCGCCACGACCATCAGCAAGCCCAGCACGACACTGACCGCACGTACGGCATAAACACTGACACCAAAGCTATGGAACGCCAGCGCGATCAAAAAAAGATAGTGGGCTGGTGGGCGAATCGAACCACCGATAATCGGCCAGACGCCTGGTTTATCGAGGAATTGCATCGTCTGTAGCGCGTTCTCCGCCTCGTCATACCAGACGCCAAAGGGTAACGATGCGAAGTGCCACAACCGCATAAAGGCGGCAATCGCAAGGATCAAGCACAAAATTAATAAGGGTGAAAAGCGGCAGGCGAAGGAGGGCCGGTTGATCAGGCGCGTGGCGCGTGGTGCAGTGGACGATTGATCAAGCGTCAAACGTACATCGTCATTCTTTCTAGTCACACCCCAATCCAATAAGAGAGCAGAGAGCAGACATAAGCCTAGGCTGACGGCATATAAGTGCCAGGTGGTTAGCGTAGGCAAGTCAATGTTGGCCTGAAATTGCCGAATGGCCACCACGGCTACCCCAATACCCACGGCGAGTGGCAACATGCGCCACCACCACCAACTGCGCCCACGGTGTACATCTAGCGCGAATGCGTCGGCTTGCGCCGAAATTTGGCCTTGGGAACGCTGAGCCACATAGAGGAAGAGCAGCATTGCCCCCAGATAGAGCGTAGCAGCCATCCCATAGTCATCATCGTGTAAACGCAACTGGGCGCTAAGCGCGAGCAAAACAGCCACTACCCCGTAGCCAAAGTTGCGGATTCTGGGCACATTGGGCCGGGGAACATTATGTCGGGGAACATTGTGCCGGGGAACGTTGTGCCGGGGAACGTTGTTCATTATTCGCTTTTGCAGGTAGAATGACCTGCGTCTGAAAAGTTTCAGACGCAGGCAAGCGGGTGGATATTAAATCGCAAATCAGGGTACAGCCGCAAACGCCATGACACGGTTATTACCCGCATCAGCAATCAGCACGGCGTTGGCGGCCAGATCGACAGCGATACCATTGGGTAGCCCAAAACGATTTGCATCGGTGCCAAAATTACCAAAGCTAGCTTTCAGTTCACCCGTTGCGCTGTAGACAAAAACTCGGTAAAATTGGGGATCAGTCACATAGATATCCCCGTTGCTCGCCACGGCTAGATAGGGTTTGGTGTAGATATCGTGGTTGTCCCAACTGGGCACAGCCCATTCTACATTAAACTGCAAATCCGGCGTGAATTTTTGAATACGCTTGTTCCAGGCGTCGGCGACAAACACGCTGCCATCGGTAGGTGATACGGCCACGCCAACTGGTTCATCAAAATGCCCAGGTGTGACGCCGCCACCACCAATCTGCCGCACTAGTTCACCGGTCGGCGTATACTCAATAATGCGCTTGTTACCGGTGTCTGCCACGATAAGATTACCACTTAAATTAATCGCAATCCCGCGCGGTCCAAAGAGTGCATTGGCATCGCCCAATTCGCCATTGGTCGTACTAAAACTGCCCCATTTGCGCAAGAATTTGCCTGTGCTATCAAAGACCTGAATCCGCCCATTCCAGGTGTCGGCCACGTAAATCTCGCCCTTTGGATCAACGGCAATCCCCCAAGGTTCGTTAAATTGGCCGTCACCTACGACCAATGGCCCCGCGCCATCTGGGTCCAAGCAACCAGGGGCATCAGCCTTGGTCAGATTACAGGCCGAACCAAACGTGCGCAGGAATTTACCATCCCGATCCAAAACGACAATCCGGTTATTGCCCGTATCCGCAATCACACGTGAGCCATCGGGGGCAACCGCCAATACGCGCGGGTTCGCCATCGCGGCATCATTATAGGCAACATTGTAGAGCGCAAAGGCCGACAGATCTATCTCCTTGATCTGCCTATCAGCACCGGTGCCCCCACTAGCGACCGGTGTCACCCCCAAATCCCAGATTTGGGCGGCGAGATCCTTGCGCACCCACATTTCAAAGACATGGCGATGCGGCCAAAGCGCCAGGTCACGCACATGCCAGTTGCCCTGCTCATCTTTATCTTTATAACGCCGATAGAAAAAAATATTCCAGATACGGTCGCGCTGTTGCGGGTCAGCCACAGCCCCATATAAGCGCGACCAAGTTAGATTAAAATAGTCCATATCCGGCCACCAAACCAGCCGGTAGGTGCGCTTCACATAATCACGCACGACATAAGGGTGGACTTTATCGAAATTTTTGTCGCCGACAATGATCACAGGGGCGGCCATGGAATCGCTGTTGGGGTTGGCGCCATAAAACTTAGCATTGGGATACAAACGCATGTACCAACTCAACGGCCAAGAACTATCGTCATCATACGCCACCACAATATTGTGGCCGCCGACCGTGCGCTCGCTGATCAGGTCAATCTCACTAAGCGCGCGCTTTACATCCGGCGAAGCGTGGGCATAGACCAGATACTCAGTGGCCATGTCATAGTTAATATAATTGAGCATATAGGAAAAGCGCACGGTGAGCAGGAAGAGCAGAGTGATCGCGCCCAAACTCAACAGACGCACCGCCGTAGGCCAGCCAGTTTTGCTGCCCCAGCGCCACGCCAGATACAACAAACCCAGCGTAATGCCCAGCCCTAGCACCCATTGCAAGGTATTCGCTACCCCACCCAGCGACTTATCTCTGTCTGGCCCTGCGCCCAACAGGACAGCTACCACCACCATCAACGCGGGGGTCAGGCCGATCAGCCAAATGCCCTGTTGCTGACGAGCCCGCGCCCAGTCAATGCGGTGGATCAAGCGTCCCAAATACCAACCACCAAAGACACACATCGGCAAGGCAATATGTGTGAGCAACCAAGGCATCTTCTCACCGGCCAGGGTAAAGGCAAGCCAGGCCATCAGCGTCCACCAGATGCCAAAAATGGCGAAATAGACCCGATGTTGGCGCAGAAAATCTGCTTCTGTTGCGACAACCGGCTCCAGTGCAGATTTATTTGATTCTGGGTTTGGTTGCTTGCCAACCGTGACTACACTAGGGGTAAAGGCGGTTGTTGGTCGCGAGGAGAGGGGCAGTTCGGGTGACAAATCGGTCGCCGGCACAGGATCCCAATGTGGGATTCGCAGCAAATTGCGCGCCACAACGGCCATGCCCACCAAACTGAGGATCAGTGGCAAGAATTCGTACATCCAACCAATTAAAATATAGTAGTACCAAGGCTGACTGCCGCGGGCAACGCCCTGTTGCGCCAGCCAATACCCCAAGCTGCCGACAATGCCCGTGGCTAGCCCGTTTTTGGTATTGGTTAAAAAGGTCGTGTAAAAGAGAATGGCAATCACCCAGAACAGGCCCATCACGCGCCCCCAATCGCCGAAGGTAATTAAATTTGCTCGATCTTCCTGATCACGGAGGGTGCGCATGCCAAACCAATAATAGGCAATTGCGAAACTGGCGAGGGTGACAACAATCACGAGAATCGCGAAGCGCGTTAGTTCGCTGTCGGTCAGGCTGCCGGTTGTGCCAAAGACTTTGACATCACCGCCAATCGCCATGTGGGCAAAAGGCGCGGTAAAGGGCAAGACCAGCGTCAACATCAATACAACCAGATCGGCGCTTGGGTTGCGGCGCAAACTGGCCCACCAATCACCGCGGCGGATTGTCTGCCAGAGTGCCAAGCCCGCAAAAAAGCTCCCCAGAATTGCCCCACTGATAAAGTGCGCCTCCATCGAAAGAATGCCAAAGACCATCCCCAGCGCAATCACAGTAAGCCACTTTTTCGCCCGCGTTTCCAAATAGCGAAACGCGCCGTAAATCCAGATCAAAAGGAAGAAGGCAATATAGATGTCATCGCGGATATAGCGGCTGTGAAAGAGCAAGCTTGGGCTGATCGTCAGCATGATGCCCGCAAACAGAGCGCCGGTTCGCCCGATGTAACGCCGGAAAAACCAGGCCATACAGACCACACCCATGCCCGCCAACACAGGCGCGAGCCGCGCCGTAGCATCGTTGTCACCAAACAAAAAATAGAGTAACGAGTTGATATGGAACAAAAAGGGCCCGTGCATCATCGGATTATGTTCATAGCGGCCCTCGTTGTACAGATAATAGGAGTAGAGCGCATGTAGACTTTCGTCATGGCTCATGGCGCGCGTGCCTAGATCGTAAACGCGCAAAGCAAATGCCACCACAATCAATCCAACCCAGGTCACCGTCTCCCAATTGATTCGAACCGCGGATAATAGCGGACGATCCAATAAGCCATTTAATGTCTCGCTCGCGCCAGAGCCGCCCGTGACAGCCGGTTCGGTGGCAGCCTGCGTCAACATCGGTTTTTCTTTCATCATAATCTCCTTACGTACCTCATAAACAAATAGCCAAAACGCAAAGAGCACGGCAGCAAAAACCGGTGAATGAATTCACCGTCTGCGACAGAAAGTGCGTTAAAACGCACTGGCCTTTACGAAATCACCGAATACGACAACCTGGCTTTAGCAGGTTTTATCTATCAGCACCGATTTCAATCGGTGAAATATTAGCAAAATCCTTATAGAGACAGCAGATAGACCCCGCATCAATCATTTTTTGTAGGTGCGGTTTTTAACCGCACAGTAAACCAGCCAAGTGCGGTTAAAAACCGCACCTACGATTGTGCAACTTTATCTGTTTTGTCTATTAGCTTGATCCACATAGTGGATAGAATTTGCGTACCCTAGCTCTTTTATTGACTTTGCGCCGGCACCCATAACACGATTGGTACGGCCGGCGGCAAGGGCGTCGCTTCCCGGTAGATTACCCAGCGCAAAAAGGGCCGCAATTGTTGCGGCCAATAGATCTTGGCCGCGGATGCTTCTTTGGCGGCGGCGCCAAACAAAGCGGGTGGCAGCCACTGCACATGGGCATCATAGCGACTCCCCATATAATTAGCCAATAAATCACTGGCATCCGCCTGTGTCGCCAGCGTGATCACCAATGGCGGTGCTTGATCGGCAGTCACACCCGGCGCTAATACCCAGGTTAAGCGCCGCATATTGCGCAAATACCAACCCAGCACCGGATCCGGTCGCCCAGCCATTTGCACCTGCAACGGCGCTTCATCGGGATCACCATTGCGTTGTGCGCTCAGCGTGGCTAAATCGATGACAAGCCGGCGCAGATCCGGGTGGGTATATTCAGCAAAAAAGCCTTGTGGGTGCGCCACTTCAAAACGTTGATTCAGTTGCCAACTACTGGCAATCGTTATGGTCAAAAGCAGTAAGCCCACAAAGCTGCCGATAATAAAACGGGTCTGTGTCCGCTCCGACCAAAAGGCAAAGGCGATTACCAAAAGCAGCGCTAGCCCAAAGACGGTCAACGTGGTGCGCGCCAATGTGGTATCGACCTGGCGCTGTGAAATAAAGGCGATTGCCCAGAAGAGCGTAGAGATCAAAAGCACCAGCAACATAAACACGACCAACGACGCCTCGCGCCAGGCAAAGTCTGGTCGATATTGGCGCAAAATCACGTCGCCCAAGTGGGCCGTGGCCAACAGCAAGGGTAGCCCAATCATCAAGAGCGAAAACGGATTACGGCCCGGCAGCAACACCATCAACAAGCCTAAGCCAAGCCACAACGTGAGGAAAAGTGACCAAGAGCGCGCGGGCGTTGCCAGGCCCTCTGTTCGTTCTGCTCGCTGACCGAGCCATAATTCACCCAAGCCAAGCAGGCCAAAGACCAGCAACAAAGGTTGATCGATGAGCAGGCGTAAAAAAGGCCAGGTGAGCGGATAACGCAGATCGCCGCCCAGCAACTGCCTGAACCAGACGGTCAAGCTTGTGCTGATCAGCCCTAAGCCTTCGGGGCGCACCAGCCAACTGGTTGCCCCCAGCACAGCCGCCGCGCCAAAGATGATCAGCATGGATTTTGAAAAGCCAAAGCGATTTGCCAGGGACGGCGCATCATTTTCAGTGGCCACTGCCCGCCCATAAAAGCCACCAAACAAACCGACAAAGAGGCCGATAACCAACAAAAAGCTCCAGGCCTGTGTACCGCTCACAAGAAGTAGCCCCGCGCTCGCCGCCACCACATTTTGCCAGCGCCCGCGATTTTCATCGCCGGGGGCTGATGTATAGAGATGTGTTAGGCCAATCAAAGTAAGCAGGCCCAAAAAGACACTGACGATTGCGCCATCGGCCAGCCGACTAAAAGCGGTCAGCCACGGATCAATGGCAACTAGCAGCGCCGCCAATAGGGCGGTTGTGCGCCCCAGCCAGTCGCGCCAATACCAGAATAGCCCGACCACACCAACGCCGAAAAGCGCCGGGAGTGTGCGCGCCAGGGTATCGCTGCCGCCAGCCACCCAGAAGAGCAAGGTGTGTAGCGTATAGAGCAAAGGACTGGTCGGGGTAGATGGATCCGGCGCATGCACGGCCAGGGCAGCCAACCAGGCTGGCCAGACATTGGCGGCTTCTAGTGCATTGAGCGGTTGTTGGCTTAAGGCAAAAAATCGCAAGCCAAACGCAACGAGTAGCAACACGCCGTAGAGCGCCCGTTCCACTGTCAACCAGCGCATCAAGAGCGGCGCAGGCATTTGCCATGGTGGCTCGATAAATTGTGGCTCGATAAATGGTGGCTCGATAAATTGCGGCTCGATAAATTGTGGCTCGCCAACGAGTTCTTCAGTTGTTTCTTCGACGACATCCCGATCGGTAACGGTCATATGTTCCATCATCTTTTTCTGCATAGGACACGAATTGCAATTCATACACGCAATTTTCTAACTCGCGGTCCAACAAGGCTACTACAACCTTCCAGGAAGAGGGATAGCCAGTTGGTCAGCCCAAAATCTCAGCGGCCTCTTCCTGGAAGGTAGATGCTCCCAATCTGAGCTACACCCCTCGGCTATTGCCTGCGTCGCTGATAAATGCGCACATCGCCCTGTTCGAAGATTAGGTCCGTTGCGGCTTTTAAGCGCGCCTCGGCATCCGGCGTCATTTTATAGAGTTCACGTTCAGTTGGCCCCACGTACACATAATCAATCTTCCACTCGGTCAGGGCCTGGGCAATTTCAACGCTCGAACCAGTGCCATAAATCCGTTGCAACGTATCACCCCGATTTTGCGCCATCTCGCCATACGCTTTGCCGCGCCATTGTGATTCATGTCCGCCCCAACCATGCAAGGTAGGCCGGCCCGTCATCGTGCTAATGCGATTATCGCTGGCATAATAACTGCGACCCAAGGCTTCGGCCACTAGTGCATCTGGCGCGGTATGAGCGCGCACCCATTGCACTGCCGCCATCTCATCGGGATTGTTCCAGGCGACATAAGCTGTGGCATCCAAGGTGCGCTTGTCGGCGGTAAAATTGTTGGTCTTGGCCGTGATCGCGCCCAGTGGGAAGACCAATCCCCCTACAATTATTAATAAACATAAACCGCCACAGACCAACGCCAGCGTCTGCCCCCCTTTGCGCACACCACCAAACGCTTGCCAAGTGGTGACGACAGCATAGCTGCTGCTCAATCCAAAGAGCAGCCACCCTTGATAATAGAACTTAAAAATTGTGTTCATGCGGGTGCCAAAATTATCCCGCAAATAGACAAACTCGGGCGCGTAGACCAGCAATAAGCCAATCGCGGCCAATAACAGGGCAAAAGCCAAGCTCTGTTCGCGCTTGACCAGTTCACGCCGCTCATCCAACAGCCGCAGCGTGCCATATTGCCAGAGCCAAGCGACCACCAGCGCCAACAGGGCACCCAACACCAGAAAAGTTAACCCCTGTTTGCCCCAGCGCGCCAGAATAAAGGGCAAATACCTGGTGGCGCCTGGGGGTAGCGCCATCGAGCCGAGCAGTTCCTGACCCTGAGCCGTGTTCAAGGCCAACACCGTGCTGAGGAATAAAAAGAAGACCGGCGCGCCATAGATCAGGGCAAACATACCAAGCAATTTTTCGCGGCTTGGGCGCAGTTGCGCCCAAGCGACCCCCAACAAGGCGCCCACCCCCAACAACGCACCGCCAAACATTAAGAAAAATTGGGCAAAGTGCGTCGGGTTGAATAAATTGGGCACAAAACCACCGGCTTGACTCTGCGCCGTTAGAAAATAGGGCAAATAAAGCATCCCAGCGCCGACCAGGAGCAACCCGCTCAATAGACCGGCAAATAACCAGACGTTGCGCCACCACGCGCGGTTCCGGTTGCCATCGACTAAAGGGAGACTCCGCATTAGCACAGCTAGAAAACAGACGCTTAGCAATAGCCAGTAGGGCGGAAAATCCCACGTATTGAGAAAAACCAACGCACCCAGGGCGATGGTGATCAGCACAAGGCCAGAGGTAGCTAATGGGACAGTGCGCTGCACCGCTTGCCAGAATGTTTGTAGCCACGACCCAGGCCCAACGGCAGTCTCTTCCGTGGATTTTGCGGCTGCCAGCGCGCCCAATGGAAAGTGACTAAAAAAGAGATTCTGCGCCAGTGCGATCACCAATAGCACCGTTGGCATGCCCAGCACGTGCGGATGATTATCACCCAGGGTGTAACTAAAGATGGGGAATTCATCGATCACTTCGAGGTGATCGCCCGTTAGCGTCAGATCTTCGATCACACGGCTGGTGCGCCAGGCGCTGCCCCACCAATCGAAATTGGCGTGCCAGTTACCGTTCAGTGGCGGCGTTTGCGGAAAATGATAGACACCGAACCAAGTGGCCAGGCGGGTGACATTCATACCACTGGCGTAAAGCCACTCAAACAGGCTCCACAGATTACCCGTCACCCCGACGGCAAGGCTGGCAAGTAGGCCACCAATAATCGCGGTGCGCCAACTTTGCCCGGCATGTGCTAACAGATTATAAACAATGCCAAAGCAGCCGATCAGCAACAGGCCAAACCAGCAGGCCTGCCCCAAATTGTAGGCAATTTGGGGCGGCTGGGCACTCAGTCGCCCCACGGTGGTCAGCAGCCAATACCCAAAGTAGTAGTAGCTGATCGCATAACCGCTCAACCAGGCATCGTGGGGCGGAAAGGTCGGGCTGACCCAGATGCTGTTCATGAACATCAAGTCCATTGGCTTTTCGGTATGATTGGCGGCCGGGTCATAACTGCGCACCACCACCCAGGCAGCAAACGCCAGCAAAAAAATGGCTTCTACCACCAACACGTTGCGCCAGGGGATCTCTAGTTTGCGCGTCCGCCATGCCCGTTGTAACCACGATCGCCCAAGCACACCACTCACCAGCCCTACCAGGAGCAAGGCCAACCATGCGCCGCCGGTCTCATTGCGCAGCAAGCCATAACTCGTCCCCAGCCAGAGGGTAAAACCCACCAACAGGATGCCTAAACTTTTGGCAAAGGCATAGCCGCGATCGGGCAAATTGGTAAAAAGCCCAAAGGTTAGCGGGGCCACCAACAGCGTGATCAATTGTACAATTAAATACCAGGTCAGAAACTGCGTCAGCATAGAAGATTCACGCTCTGGGCTTTGCGTTGTGAATGATGCGTTGCGAACTACGCGTTAGGAATCATTCGTAATTCGCACCATAACAATGGTACAAAATTTATCTGTGTTCTCGATTAAGTGGTGATTAGAATTTGGGTGGCGCCGATCGCAGCGACCTTGCGTTGCGCGATCAGCATACCGTCGGTATTGAGCGTTGTAATTTTGGCTTTGTCAACGTCCACAAATGGCGACTCAATCACCGCCAAGCTGTGCAGGGCGAATAACATCGCCGGTTGCTGCGTTAATGGACGGGAATCTAACGGCGCGCCCTCCAAACTTGCGGTTGCTAAAGGCGTGGCGGTCTGTTGATGAATTGCCACCGGCATCCCCCAATCACCATACAGTTGTGGAGTTGCGGTGGCAAGCGGGTGCTCAAAAGTGGGCGTGGAAGCGATTTGATGTTCCTGCGCTGGATTCCAGGCGGCAAAGAGCAGAGAGAGCGCCACAAGCAACAAAATAAGCACACCCGCACCGGCTAGCTGCCAAACAAAGGTGCGCGGCTGGGGCAAGCCACGCCGCCAGCTTTTCAGCCACGATGTTTGTGGCGGTGTAATCGCAACAACTGGATCGGCGCAACATCGTCCCGCCACAAATGGCGATTGCACCGTTTGCGTCGTCAAATAACGCACTTTGTTATCGACCAAACGATGCAGGGCTTGATCCATTTCCAGATAAGTCGCCAACGTTTCGGTGCAGTCGGGACAGGTGGACAAATGTCGCTCAAGTTGTTGACGTTCGTGCCGCTCTAAGGTTGGGTAAAGCGCCAATTGTTCTTGAATTTGTGGATGCTCATTCATAACTGTTCACTCCCATCATACACCTTGCGAAACATTTCACGCGCCCGATGGAGCCGCGTCTTCACGGCGCTTTCACTAATGTCCAACGCTTCGGCGATCTCGCGCACGCTAAAATCGTAGCCGCTATAGAGCAACAAAGGCGCTCGATAATCCTGCGGCAAGGCCGCTAGGGCGCGGTCAACCGCGTCACGGGCATCAAATTCAGATTCCACTGGCGACCAAGCTGTGGCTGGTCCCGTCTGATCGGCATCGCGCCAGGGCAACCAGGCAAAACGTTTACGCCGTTTGCGTTCATTCAGGGCCACATAGGTTGCAATCCGATAGACCCAGGCCCGCGGATTGTTCACCTGCACCAGACGCGCGCGCGTATCATACAAGCGCAGAAATGTTTCCTGCGTCAAGTCATGCGCCAACGGCCAATCGCCCACCAACGAATGGATATACGCACAAACTGGTTGCGCATAGGCTTCAAAGAGGCTGGAGACCTGTTCCGCCAAGTCCACACTAGCTACGGAAAGATCCACATTGGAATTCGACGCAGGATCAGGCGTCACTCCAGCCACCTCATCGATTGATTGACGGTTATCACAATCCAATTCTGGACGCAGCGCGCCGCTTAGGTTGACGTTCCCTGCTATATATGTCAATTGCGTCATGAGTTTGGTTACAATGAATGTAGAATGAATGCTTATTGTGCAGCAGCAGAGTGCATTATTGGGGCAGATAAAATCCCTGGGTTGTTTGTACCAAGCGTCTTGGCACCGCATAGACCACGGTCCGTTCATTCCGAAAAATGGGGGTGAGCACACCCAGCGCCGCCAATTGTTCTAACTTTTTCACCCCATCTGGGTGGCGATCCTGCTCGAGTTGCCCTGCATAAACCAAGGCAACAGGTAATTCATCTAACATTTGGCGCATGCGCGCAACGTCTGGGGTCGACCAAAACTCATGCAACCAATCATTGCGCTTGCTGACATCTTCCCCGTAACGTTGCTCGCCTTCATGCATGCCGCTGACGCCACTCAACCCGGTCAAACTTGCCACGCGCGAGCCGCCCGCCCGGTAGTACTCTAGATCAGCACTTTCCACCACCACTGCGTTGCCACGCACATGGCCCAGTAGCCACTCAATCGCTTCCCAATCATACTTTAACTCAATCGGGGTGTTGGTATCGGGCACCGTGTACACACCTTGGCGCATGTAATCTAGACCGTTGAGGGTGCCAAACGCCGGTTGCCAACCGTTAAATCGTTGATCAAGCCGAACTGGTGTTCCCCACACCGGATAGGCGAGGCTGACCACCAGTAAAAGCAAAAAGACAAGGCTCCACCCCAAACGCAGCGACCAGTTGACACGCTTTTCTTTCACCAGCGACGTCGGTAATACAGTGGCCGCACGCCCCTCCGCGACGGAAGATGCTACGAACTCAGGAGAATTCTCTTCAGTCGGCTTGGGGGAGCGCGTTTTGACAAACTTTGGCGCCGCGTATGTCGCAATAAAATTGTTCCAAATCTGCGGCACCGCAATCGCCGCCGCCACCCCCCAAATGATCCAAACCTGGCTAAAAAACTTAAAGAGCGTATTCATGCGGTACCAATCGCCGCCCTGTAAAAAGTCTTTGAGATAGATCACCTGGGTGCCAGCCAGCACCGCCAAGCCCGTGGCGGTTAAGAGCGCCACAAATAAATTGCCCGGATCAGCCTGTCGGCCACGCCGCCATAACAAAAGAATCGCGAGGCCCAGCCCGACCAGGCAAAGCGCCAACACACTGCGCTGCCAGAGCAACGAACCCGCCGCCATCAGCAACGAAAGCGGCAGCAGCGCGAGACCAAATAGATAACTGGCGCTTGGCTGCACCAACAGGCGATGCAAATAGAGCAGTCGCGGTAGCCGGTCAAAACGGCGTAAAGCCAAGCTCAACCAGCGTTCGCAGCCAGTGGGTCGGGCATCTAACCCGGATTGCACGGCCACGCGACCACGCGCCGGTTGCGCCGCCGCAGAGATCAGCCAACTGAGCAAGATAAAGGCCAGAAAGCCCCAGATCAGTAACCATGTGCCCAAATCGTCGCCGGCTTTTACCAAGCCAACGCCATTGGCGCTGACATTCTTGTAGTTATGGAAAAAGGGTTGGAAGAACAGATAGGCGCCACCCATGTACCCAATTGTGACGAGCAACGTTAGCAGCCAGTTGATGCGGCCTTTGCCACGATATTGGCTGACCAGGAAAGCCAGTACACCCAAGCCAAAATAGGTGGGCAATTCCCATAAATTGATGCTCGCCAATGCCCCCAGCAGGAGGGCAAAGGTCGCCAGCACTGCCAAGCCACGCAGCCAGGCTTGCCGCCAATCGACCGCATAATCACAGATCAACACCAATGCCAGCCCCAAGAAGAGCGCAGCCAGGGGCATGCCGATCAGATGCGCATGCAGATCGGCAAACAAGAAGCTCCAGTAGGGAAACTCATTGATCGTGTTCGGAATCACACGGCTAGGATCCCAGAAATTATAGCCAGGCCAGGCAGCTTTGTGCGCCAACAGCATCTGCAAGCCATAAAACGCGTTGACCAACGTCTGCACCGGCCCCAGCGCACTCTGGAAGTTCTGATCACTCAACTTCGCCAGCTCACGCACGATCTGGGCAAAACCATCCAAATTGCCGATGAGCACGACAAATAAGGGCGCAAGCAACGCAGCAAAGAAGCCAGATCGCCAATTCATGGCCGGTGCAGGAGGGTCAACTTGGGGCAGATCGATTGGCGTTGCGTCTGTTTCAAGTACTTCACCCGTTATGATCACTGGCTCCGGTCTGTTGCGCGGGCGAAAAATCAAGCGCTGGGCGGAATAGGCGACGGAGAACACGTTGACGACTGTGAGCGCAAATAGCGCCGGAATCGCCAAATTGAAAGCAACTTCGGCGTAGATGCCGGTCAGTTTGATCAGATAGGCGACCAGATAAAGCCCAAAATAATAATAGTTGATAAAACCACCGGCAAAATGTGGGTCAACCGGCGGAAAGGTGGGACTGCGTAAGATGCCATTGAGAAAGGCAAATTCCATAAACTTTTCGCCGCCAAACCACGGCTGCCAGATGTCTGGATTCCGCATACGAATCCAGACAAAAAAGAGATAAGCCAGCGCAAACAAACCTTCGCCAGCCAGCAACAACGGCCAGTTAGCGCGCAAGAAGATGCGAATTTGTGACCATTGCCAAATGCCAACGAGCAGGCCGCACAACGCCAACACCGCCACCGTCAACCAACTATTAACAACCGTATTGAGCGCTAATCCATAGCTGGCCAGCCACCAGAGCAGCCAGCCACCGAACAGCCAACCGAGCAGCCGGCTGAGTAAATAACCACGGTCGCGCAGGGGTTTGAAGATCACAAACCCCAACGGCCAGGCCGCCCACCCCAATAGCGCGAGCACCAACCACCACCAAAAAACTGCCAGCGGCGCACTTTCACTAGCCCGTTGGTTCCAACGGTAATTGTCGACAACTGGCAACGCGGCCAAGGGTTTTGTGATCATCAGGGTGGGACGGCTATCCGTTGCTTCAACTGCCGGCGCCGCATCGCCCGGCATGACCATGGCGATCATGCGATTGATTAGCCCGTGATTGGCACTTTCCTGTGTACTGCCTAACCCAAGCAAATTGAGCACCGGATTCAGTGCCGAGCCTTTGCCAACATAGCCTGGCTTGGCGGTTTCCCACACATGATCAAAAATCGCGTCATATTCGGCGTCACTCAAGTTGCGCACTTTTTTGAAAATGGTCGCCTGCGGGTGGTCATACAAGCTCCAACTTTCGTCGGCGCTGCGATCCTGAAATTTGAACCCAAACAATTGGGGCGGTGAGGTCTGGTCTAGCACCATTTGGAAGCCCAACGTGCCATCCCACATGGCTTGGTAATAACGCGTGGTCATGGGGTAACGTTCGGGCAATTCGCGCACGCTGCCATAGATACGCTTCGAGCTGTACGCCACATAATCAGCAGCGCGCAGCTTCTCCTTTAGAATCGCATATTTTTCAGCCGTATCTTCCTCATATGGACCCCAATCAATATTGCTCAAGCCCTTGCTGCCCATATCCATGCCCGGTTCGCCAGGTACGCTTTTGGGCAACGGATCGTCCCACTGTTCCCACAAGATCACCGAACCAGTTGGCGCATTTTGATAGATCCAACGGCTGGCAGTGATCCAGGTATGTTCATGCCGATAAACCCCATTGACATAGGCCGCTGACCAGAAAAGACCGCCACCAATGCCGACAATCGCCAAGAGCAACGCCAACCCGTGTCCCAACCACCCTGTAATCCCAAGCCGCGACGGGACCGTAGTAACCGCGACTTCCTCGCCTGGTTCCTCACCCCAAGCCACATGGCGGACTTCCATTCCATCACTTACGATTGTCGCCCTGTCTCCTTGTCCTATTCGCCACAAGCGCCAGATCAACCCGGCAGCAAAGAGCACGGCGAACGGTAACACAGGGCTCATATAGCGATTAAATTTCGCCATAAACGCGCCGGTCAGGCCAAAGTAGGGCAACACCCAACTCCAGATGACCAGGTTATAGAGTTCGATTTCAGACAACCATTGACGGCCCGCCCGGCCAAACGATTGGGCAGCCCAGGTGTAAAGCAGGCGATAGATGCTCACCAGCAGCAGGCCCAACGTAGAGAGGGTGCCAAGTGCAGCGATAATCCCCAGCGGCCACCCCATCCCCCAGCGTAATTGCTGATCGATAAAATAGAGATACGGGGTTGTGTTACGGTATTGGCGGGTAAACGGCATATCAGCGATCCCGCGCACCATCCGCCCTTGTTCCACCAACGTCGCCTGGAGAAAGCTCTGCCAATCGAGCACGGCATACGGGCTGGCAATAAAAAAGGTGATCCCTGCTACGCACAAAGCCAGCGGCGCCCCGAGCAAAGCGGTAAAACGGGCCCGACCATCCCCTGGCTGATTTGTCTGTTGGCTACGCTGCACATCGGCCCAGATCGCCAGAAAGGCGGCTACAACGGGCACCGCCAAAATTGGTAACGCACTAAATTTAGACGCAATCGCCAATCCCGCGCCCATGCCCGTTAAAACTGCGGCGCGCAACGTGCGTTCCTGCACCATCATCACGCCGCCGAGCACAGCCAGCACCGTAAACGTTGTGCTAGCGGGGTCCATTGCAAAAAAGTGGCTCAATTGCACGGCCTGCGCCGTAAAGGCGTATAAAACCGCAGCCAACAAACCAGCCCCGGCGCCGAAGACGCGACGGCCGAGCAAGAAGAGGAGTAAAATGGTCAACGTATCGAGCAGCGCGATCACCAAGCGCCCAGCTACGGCCAACGCCGAACAATCTTTGTCCGCACGTGCCATCAGATCAGTCGCCGCAGTCGGGGCATGCAGCCAGACGCCAATCGGCGCCAGGGCGTGCAAGAGATTAGCGTTCGCCACCCCCAAGTAAAGTGGAAAATGACCATAGGTGAACCCTTCACGGCGATTCTCCTGGACATTCCAAAGCGGATTCAGTGGGCTGCGCTTGACATCCCAAAATTCATCCCAAGATTGGGGCAGATGGATGCGCGGCGCGTAGAAACAGGCGGTGCTCCGTTCATCCGGATGGCTACCAATGCCCTGGTCAAAATTGACATTCCAAACGCGCAATGTCAAACCAGCGAGGAGCATGATCAAGAGAAGCGGATAGGTGAATTTGTGACGCAAACGCGTATGGTTCAAACCCTGCATGCTATCACTTTCAGATTCAATAATCTATATCAATGCAACAAAGCATCGGCATAACGGATTAAATAGTAAACGGCTCAAACGCGTCGATAACAACGATTGAATTCACCTAATCCGTAAGTATGTCAATCGAAGCAGGCGTTTGGTTACAAATCAATTATTAACTCAACTTACACAAAACTAAATATTTAATACAGAACTAATCGAGAAAGCAAATAAACTTCGCATCAATAATTTTTTCGTAGGTGCGGTTAGAAACCGCACATCCTGTGTAAACCAGCCAGGTGCGGTTAGAAACCGCACCTACCATTGTGCAATCTTTAAATAATTTCTCTATAAGAAACCGCGGCGGCAAAAAAGCAGACAAGTATGCTGGAATAATCCATCCGGTTACCTAGCCAACCACTAATCCGGCACCCGCGGCCAGTTGGGTAGCACCCAGGTGATCTGATAGTCTGGCGGTGGTGGCCAGAGCAGATAGACATCCACCCAGCGACTCCAAGAAACGATGCTGGCATCATCATAGCCCAGATCGATGCGCCGCGAGTGGATCGCCCCGCCCGTATCTAAGGCATCGCCATAGCCATAATCAGGCACATAAACTTTAGAACGCAAGGGAACAATACTCGCATCCACCGCGACAATCCCATTGCGCATCTGTTCACCTGTAAATGTACGTCCGTAATAAGCCGAATCCTTGGATACACCTGCCGTCGCCGCGCTATAGCTGGTGGCGTACATCCGAATCTTGCGCCAATAGGTAACCGGCGTGCCGTCTGGGGCGGTAAAGGTGGCCGGCTCGATCTGTTGACCATAGCCGATCACCTGTTGCACCGGCTCTTGCGCCACCCAGGTATCTTCTAAGATTCGTTTGGCTTCTTTGCCATCTTCATAGCGCACACGAAAGCGATGGCGCGTAATGCCCTCTGCCCCCGGCGTCGTCACCGCTTGCGTGTCAATTGGCATGTCAGCTTTCGGCCCGAAAACGGTCTCAAACGGTGTAATCTCTTCTTTTACCTCAACGTCATCGCGCACGCGTGTGACGTTGATTTTTATGTCTGGGTATAATCTTGTCGCCAATGTCGGCGTCACCATATCCAGGCCAGCGATCCCCATGCCGGTTGCTGTCAAAGCGTCACCCACGGTCTTGGCACGAATTCGCGTTTTGATCACCCGATTGTCCATACGCAAATTGATCGGCGTGCTTCTTTGAATATAGACACGTAGCCCCGTATTGACCTGGCTACCTAAGTTCGGTTGGACCAGATCACCGAGATAGAGCGTAATATCGGCCTGACGCAAGGCTTCGCCCACGGTCTGCGCCGTCGTACGAATCGGAAAGGACAAGCCATCTTCTTCAACGGTAATTGGCAAGGCCCGATGCACGCGCAACTGCAAAGGCTGCTCGATCCAGCGTTGCCAACCGTAGCCACGCCGATAGGTGGTGGGCAACTGGGTGGGTAGATGCTCAGGCAATAATTGATCCAAACCCAAGGGGTGGTCGTCCACCACCACTTGATCATAATTATCAACGGCGATGCCGGCCTCTTGCAACACTTGGCGTGGCGTTTTACCCCAGCTCGCCGTCTGCAGATCACGGCCATCGGTTAAAATGCGCACTGGCCAGGCGCGCTTAATCACAATCTTCAGACCGGACGTTAACGGCGTCTCCAATGGTATTGCCAGCCGATCCGACGGCTTCAGCACCAGCCCCAAATCAGGCAGGAGGGCGCGCACTGTATGCCGATGGGTATAGATGGTCTCGGCCACGCCGTCCACCGTCACCTGCACCGGACGATCCGTGGCGCTCCACAAAATCCAGCAGACCAAAATCAAGACGGCACTGCCCACCAGATTTATACTTGATCGTACAACATTCCAGAGACCGTTTACAGGTCTCGACCGTGGTATAGTTGTCGTAGACATGTCGCTTATTGTATCCAAACGCGGGCGGAATGCCAAAGGTTGGAGGGTAGGATTAGCAGTAGGGGACAGGCATGCCTGTCCCCTACTGCTAATCAACGGCTTCTAAAGCATTTACCCCGTAGCTTGCTACCGAGTTTTTGGACAACATCGCCCCTATGATACTATTTGCGCGGTGAACAACAGACTAACGATCCCAAGCATGGAAACGAAAACCTGGCCGCGGCTCTTATTGATCGGCGGTTTATTGATCGCGTTTGGCCTGCGACTCTTTCATTTAGGCGGCGAATCGCTCTGGTATGACGAAACGGTCAGCGTTGCCCTCGCTCGCCAATCGATACCCATTCTTATCGCCCACACCGCGCGTGATATTCATCCTCCAGGCTACTATTTACTGTTGCATGGCTGGCAATGGCTGACGCAACCAACCGTGGCGCACGGGCTGGAATTTCTCTATGCCTGGCCCAGCCTCTGCTTTGGCCTCTTGATCGTGGCGCTATTGTACCCAGTGGCGCGCCGGCTCGCACAGCCTAGAGTAGCCTTACTCACTGTCTGGCTGGCTGCAGTTAATCCCTTCCAACTCTGGTATAGTCAGGAAGTACGCATGTACACGCT
>JBBQBY010000041.1:0-23132 GCA_038318235.1 Caldilineales bacterium | reverse complement strand
GAGTGTTAATCAATTGCACCTTTTAGAATGTGATGCTCAGTTGGATCAGGCGATTCAGTTTGTGGCAGCGCGCTCGCCACACTGGGCGTCACCGCGTACTATCTTCTTGACCGGCGCCACAGGGTTCCTCGGCACTTATTTCTAGAAGAACTGCTGCGCACGACTAATGCACAGATTTGTTGCCTACTGCGTAGCGCACAGTTGGAAGAGGAACATCAACATCTTCAATAACGACCGCAGGCTTATGATCTCTGGCAGGCGTCTTATGGACTCCGCCTTATACCCGTTCTGGGTGAAGTTAGAAAATCAGGGCAGATTGGCGGCACTCCAGCTAATTCGCCGCCATCGGGACGGGGCCAAATTGCTCATTGCCAAACTCAAGACCGACACCCGCACGGGCTTAAAGAAAATCTGGGCGGATGGCTCCTATTTAGGCGAACCCTTTCTCACCTGGCTGACAAGCGAACTACAGCAGATCCAACCCGAAATTGCCAAGACCCAGCTAGCCAGAAAGGCTTTGTCCCCGTCCCAATTCGCTGGGTTGTCGCGCCCAATGGGCACCCGACCTTTGCTTGGCTGGGACGCTATCGGCGCCTGAGCAAAGATGACGAACATTGCATCATGAGCAGCGAAGGCATGCTTTATACCGCCTCCATTGCTACCATGCGCAAACGTTTTGCACCTGTTCTCTAATTTTTAAACGCCCTCTTAGCGAATTACCGCCCCATCAATCTGGCTAGTTGTGGCGAATCGCGACAGACGATGGTCGGGTTCTGCGCTATTTGAGAGCGAGAAAAGCGTTATCATCAAGCTTCCTTATTGATCATCGGGATGCCCCGTGAAACCCAATGTCTTTAGCTTTGGGATATGAGGCACCCAGAGGGTACCCGAGTTGTTCGGACGCTAGCGCGGACGATGCTTTAGCATGATCCATATTTACGCTTCGATTCTGAAGCGTCACTTTCCTTTCGCACTGCTTTTGCGGTCTTTTGGGCGCCCTCTGGGCACGAGTTGTCACTATCTTTTCTCCTGTAAATGTGGTATAATATAGCTGTGCCAAAGGCACCCTGTACCCCTATCAGGGTTATAACGGTTTCGGCACGCACGTTAAAAATTGAAAATATCTGGTTGTGTCCAATAGGTCTTTGGACACGTAAAATTTTCAGAGCGTAAAAATCTTTGACTTAGATTTTTACTAACATGCACAGAGTGGTAAATCCGTTCTGTGTGGGCGTTCTGTCAACACGCCTATCGTAACGCCCTCGACGGATGGCCGTCCGGTAGTTACAAGCCCAACGCCTTTAGGCTTGGGTAGTTGACTCACAGCTTATAGACAAAATCATTTAAAAGTCGTAGAATTGTAGGGGCGTGATGAATCACGCCCCTACAACATTTGTCCATTGTTTAAATGATTCGTCTATTAGAAATAATTCAGAAGAAGGAGAAGAAACATGCAGAAACTGAGGAAACTCAGTATTATCCACTGGATTGGTCTACTAATGGTGTTGTCGATGGTGATGGCCGCCTGTGTAGCGGCGCCTGCACCGGCTGGACAAGCGCCCGCTGCCTCAACCGCAGGCAGCAAGGATTTGAAGATTCTCTATTGGCAAGCGGCCACGATTTTGAACCCGCATCAGAACACTGGCACCAAAGACGTGGATGCGGCAGCCGTGATCATGGAGCCGTTGGCGCACTATAATCAGCAGGATGAATTAGTGCCTTATTTGGCGGCCGAGATTCCGACGATTGACAACGGCGACGTGGCTAAGGACGGGACAAGCGTTACCTGGAAGTTGAAGAAGGGTGTCAAGTGGTCAGACGGCTCTGACTTTACGGCTGACGATGTGGTCTTCACCTGGCAATATTGTGCCAATAAAGCGACGGCTTGCACAACGACTGCGGAATGGGATCCCATTGACAAAGTGGAAGCGGTCGATCCAACGACGGTAAAGGTGACCTGGAAGAATCCTAACCCCAATCCTTATGTTGCCTATGTCGGCTACTATGGCATGATCCTTCAGAAAAAACAGTTTGCGAAGTGCATCGGCACAGCCGCGATCAAAGATGCCGATTGCCAAAAGGCCAACCTGGCCCCGATTGGCACCAATGCCTATATGTTGAAGGAATTTAGGCCGGGTGACACAGTTAGCTATGTCAAGAACCCCAATTACCGCGATGCGGCCAATACTTATTTCGACCGTGTCGAAATCAAGGGCGGCGGCGATGCGGCATCGGCGGCGCGTGCTGTTTGCGAAACGGGCGAGGTTGATTACGCCTGGAACTTACAAGTACCCAAGGCCATCTTGGAACCCATTTTGAAATCTGACAAGTGCGATGCCATAGCTGGTGGTTCGGTCGGCGTCGAGCGCATTGTGATTAACTTCGCCAACCCTGACCCGGCTCTGGGCGACAAGCGCAGTGAACCGGATCAACCGCATCCTTTCCTCACCGATCTGAAGGTGCGCCAGGCCATTAACAAAGCGATTGATCGCAAGGCGCTTGCGGATCAGCTATACGGCGCGACCGGTTCACCGACCTGTAATATTCTGGTTGTTCCAGCTGAACTCAATTCTCCCAACACCCAATGCGCTCGCGACGTTGAAGGCGCGAAGAAACTGTTGGCTGATGCTGGTTTCACACCAGGCAGCGATGGGATTCTGCAAAAAGATGGCAAGCCCTTGAAGCTGTTGTACCAAACCACGATCAATCAAGTACGCCAGGGCGTGCAGGCCATCGTCAAGGCGAATCTGGCCGAGATTGGCATTACGGTGGAACTGAAATCGATCGATGCCAGCGTCTTCTTCGGCGGCGATCCGGGCAATCCTGATACGCTGAATAAGATGTATGCCGACCTCCAGATGTACACGAATGGTCCTGATGGTCCAGATCCAACCGGCTACCTCGGCGGCTGGCTCTGCGCTAAGGTAGATTCTGCCAAAAACCAGTGGCAAGCTGGCAATGATAGTCGCTATTGTAACAAGGACTATGATGCGCTTTACGCTCAATATTCTAAAGAGATGGATCCAACCAAGCACAAAGCGATGGCGATCCAGTTGAATGACATGTTGGTCAACGACGTAGCCATCATCCCGCTGATCAACCGTGTCACACCGAACGGCAAGGCGAAGAATTTGGAAGGCCCTACCTACAATACCTTCGACTCAAACTGGTGGAATATCAACACTTGGAAGCGTAAGTAGCTTAGCCAGGTGGTCAGTCAGAAGGACAGAAGGACAGTGCCTTATCACTGACTTACTGTCCTTCTGATTCACCGTCCTACTACTCAAAGGCACCACCTGATGACGCAATAAGGAGTAAAATGTTTTCACGATTTCCCGTGGCCGGCGCCGGCGAAATTTTGGGTGCCCGTTTTGCCTTAAGTAAAAAGCGCAAAAAATCTCGTTTGATTGAGGCATTGGTTGGCAAACAACCCAACCATGTTAACCACCTAGAACAAAGTGGGCTTCAACAGCTTAAGCAAGAGATCGTGACCCAGCTTGCCGTAGCCGATGAACATTATCAGAATTTTGTTCAAGTCTATATCGATCCGCTCCTGGGCAGAACGCATCACACCCAATTGCAGGCCATCTTGAGGGCAGAAGCGGTCACTTTGCACCCAGAGGAACAGTATGCCAATCGGCGGCTTGGCCTGGGGCTGACCGCCTTGAGTCTCTCGCTCTTGGGCACCTGGGTCTTTACCCCGCTGATGCCGCTGGCGATTCTGGTTGGCCTCTCAGCGTCGAGCGCCAAGTATCCCCATGCCTATCGAGAATGGAAGAGAACAAAACGGTTGGGGGCGATTCATCTGATTTGTATCTATAGTCTCTACCTGTGGTTGGGTGGCTACGCTGCGATTGGTTCATTGGGGGCGGTGCTCTATGGCCTGATGCTGAAGGCCAAAGCCGTTAGCGAAAATCAGTCGCGCAACAACTTGATCAGTATGTTTCAACTCCAGCCCGCCAAGGTCTGGGTGCGCAGCCAGGGCAGCGAGCTAGAGATTCCGTTTGCTCAGCTCCAGATCGGAGACACCTTAGTGTTACAGGCGGGGCAGATTCTACCTGTGGATGGTACGATTATCGCAGGGGTGGCAACGGTGGATCAGCAGATGTTGACGGGTGAGGCGCAGCCAGTTGAAAAGAGTGTTGGTGATCCTGTGCTCGCGGCCACGTTGATCATTTCCGGCTACATTGATGTCGCGGTTGAAAAGACAAGTGCAGAGACGACGGCGGGGCAGATCGCGGCGATCCTGAATCGCACAGCGCAGAACAGTAAGCCAACCAGCGTCAGTGCCGTGGCCGCAGCTGACCGTTTAGCCGTGCCAACGCTGGTGCTGAGTGTCGCGAGTTTGCCCTTGATTGGGGCAGCGGGTGCGGTTAGCCTGATTGGGGCCAATACGACGACGGCAACCTATCTATCAGGCTCCCTCGCCATGCTAAATTTTCTCAATTTGGCGGCCAGAAGCGGTGTCCTGGTCAAAGAGGCACATGCGCTAGAACAATTAGGCAGTGTGGACACCATTGTCTTTGACAAGACCGGCACCCTAACGTTGGAGCAGCCCCATATCGCGCAAATCCATACGCTCAATCAGCTATCGGCAGAACAAGTGTTGACCTTCGCCGCCGCCGCCGAAGCGCGCCAAACGCATCCGATTGCCCGCGCTATTCTTAAGGCAGCCGCAGAGTTGGGCTTGCAATTACCTGCCATTGATCAAGCACATTATGAGGTGGGGTATGGCCTCAAGGTGCGGTTAGTCACCGCTGCCATCCAGTCACCCCCTCACTCTAAGCGCAGCGACGTCACCGCTGCTCCTGATCAGCCCCTCATCCGCGTGGGGAGTGGACGTTTTATGACGATGGAAGGGCTTGCTTTGCCCGAGCGGGTACAGACCCTGACCGCAGCGTGTCAGGCGCAAGGCTATTCGCTGGTGATGGTAGCGGTGGATGACAATCTGGTCGGTTGTATTGAATTGCAGCCCACGCTGCGCCCAGAAGCGCAATCGATCATTCAAGGGTTGCGCGCGCGTGGCCTGGACCTTTATATTATCTCTGGTGACCAGGAAGCCCCCACCCGCAAACTGGCCCAGGATTTGGGGATGACCGGTTACTTCGCCGATACCCTGCCCGAAGCCAAAGCCGAGCTGGTCACCCAGTTGGCGGCAAAAGGGCGTAAAGTCTGCTTCATCGGCGACGGCATCAACGACGCCATTGCCATGCGGCAAGCGCAGGTCTCCATCTCGCTACGTGGGGCCACTACGGTCGCAACCGACACGGCCCAGATCGTGCTCATGGAGGGCAATCTCAACCAGTTGCTCCGGCTCTTCGAGCTGGCTGAGGAATTTAAACGCAACCTCCAGCACAATATTCGCTTCACCACTGGCATTAGCATCGTGGCGGTGACGGGCATCCTGCTGGCTGGCTTCACGTTTGCCGCGACGGAAATTTTCTATTCGGTCGCTTTGTTTGGTGGCTTGGCCATTGCCATAAAGCCACTGCTCGATCATCGAAAACAAGAAAGCGGAGCAGGGACGTTAACGTCATGAGGTCGGTTACCCATTCGGTTAAGCAGAAATCAGGCTGACATGAAGCGTTGCGTAAGTTTGTATGTCATAAAAGATAATTGTACCTATTCAGGTGGACCCCCTTCCGGGAAGATGAACTTTCGACAACCAAGTCAGTGAATTCACCTTCCCGGAAGGCATTTCCTTAAGGCTGAATAGGTACAGATAATTTTAAATGCGCGCTAAGGATTGGTGTTTTGGGTTCGTGGCTCGTTCTAAAAATAGAATTGTGCCTGTTTCTCGTTCACAGATGGCCTAGATAGGCGATACTGCTATGGCCATACTCCAGCACTTGCCCGATTAACCGGATTGCACGCACGCGATAGATCAAGGAGATGCAGATGATGTCCATCCAGCATAACGTTTGCGTATACCGTTTATCCAGCCATTTGTCAGTCTGGCTTAACACTGTGATAACGTATGATATAATGTTGACTTGACCTCCATTTGCACGGATGAGCCTTGTAGTGTTTGCACATCATTTTTTTGAGACTTTATTTTTGCCTTTTGTACTGTTCAAATTCTTGGGTCTATTATAACCTTGATTCGTAAATCGTAAATCCAAAATCGGCAATGATTAAGTAGGAGCAATCAGCCTTTATGAAATTCCCACCACCTTTCTACCGCTGGCGTCCTCATCCTTGGCATGGGCTGGAAACTGGCCCCAATCCACCCACTGTGGTGCATGCCTATATCGAAATCACGCCGTTCGATATGATGAAATATGAGATTGATAAAACGACTGGCTACTTGCGTATCGACCGTCCGCAACGTGGCTCATCGCATCCACCGGCGCTTTACGGCTTCATCCCGCGTACCTATTGCGACAAACACGTGGCCAAATTATCAACCGCAGCCGAACGCGGCGATGGTGATCCGCTTGACATTTGTGTGGTCACCGAGCGCCCGATCAATCGCTCGGAATTGATCGTGAATGCGCGCGTGGTGGGTGGGTTGGATGTAAATGACGGTGGCGAAGCCGATGACAAGATCATCGCCGTGCTCGAAAACGATTACGTCTGGGGCAAGGCTGAGGACATCTCTGATTTGCCACCGGTGTTGGTCGAACGGCTCCGTCACTATTTTGCCACCTATAAAATGATCCCAGGCGAGCCTTCTAAGTTGACCGTCGAAGGCGTCTATGGTCGCGAACATGCCTTGCTTGTGGTCGAGGCAGCCATGAAGGATTATTACGAAGAGTATGGTCAATAACCTCCGCGGCCAGTGGGAAAGCCGCTATCGTCAAGGTGATGCGCCTTGGGACACGCGCGTGACACCACCCGAGGTTGTCCAATTCTGGACCGATCATCCGGTGCTGCCCAATCGGGTGGCCTTGGATATCGGTTGTGGGGCAGGCACCAACGTTGCCTATCTCGCCGGGCGCGGCCTGTTTGCGATCGGCTGTGATCTGGCCGGCAACGCGTTGGCGTTGGGCTTAGAACGGATCCGACGCGACCGGGCGTCGCTCTTACCGCACGTTCAATTCTTACAGGTCGATGTCACGCGGCTGCCATTGCAGAATACTCAGGCGGCTTATATCCTCGACATCGGCTGCTTTCACGGGCTGGCCTTTGTGGATCGGGCGGCTTATGTCCAGGGTGTGCTTGAAAATTTAGCGCCCGGCGGCTATTATCATCTCTTCGCGTTTGACCTGCGGCCAGAAGTCGAATGGCTGCCCGACAAACCACCGCGCGGCGTCGGCGAAGAGGAAGTCCAGACGCGCTTTGCGCCACAACTCAAAATCGTTGAGATTATTATCGGTCGGCCAGATCGGCAAGCTTGCCGCTGGTACTTGTTGCAAAAACGGTAGTGAATAATACGTAGGCACGCAAAATCCACTAAGCGTCGATCCAGGGATGGCGCTTTGCGCCCATTACATGATCGAGACCTGACAGGTGGAAAAAACGCTCACCTGTCAGGTCGAGCGACCCTGATGATTCGCAAAGTCTGCCCAGTTGCTCTGGTTTTTCTTTGTGATCTTTGCGCCTTTGCTTGAGTATGTTGTTGTTTTGCGCAAGTTCTATCTACGTAAGAGCAATATGATGAGTTGGCATCAAAAAACGATCACGCTGGCTCCCAAACCGCGCGGTTTTCATTTAATTACCCAGGAGATCCTTACGCAATTGCCCGAACTCCGCCCCTATACAATCGGAATTGCGCATATTTTTATTCAACACACCTCCGCCTCGCTGGCGATCAATGAAAACGTTGAACCCGAAGTGCGCGCCGACCTCGAAGCGCACTTTAACAAACTTGTCCCCGAAAATGCCCCCTACTATACCCACACCTACGAAGGGCCCGACGACATGCCTGCGCACATCAAAGCTGTGCTCCTCGGCAGCAATTTGACCATTCCGATTACCAATGGACGCTTCAATCTAGGTACTTGGCAAGGTATCTATTTGTGCGAACATCGCAACCGCGGTGGCGAGCGGCGTTTGATCGTGACCTTGCATGGTGAAGCCGCACCAACAAACGGGTAAAGCTAACGACAGAATGTAGATTGGACGCGGATTTGCGCGGATCAGGGGTTTGTTTGCGCTTGTTTTATGGCCCGCCAGTCATTTAATCCGCATTACGCCGCGTCTATCCGCGTCCCTTGATTCCGAACGCCGTTCTTCTCGCGAGTAGACTGTAAAGTGGGCAAAAAATGAACATTTCTTAGCCTGTCGAATGAGCACTTTTCGGCGGTATCATCTGGATCAAAGCTCATCAGTTTTCGGATGAGTCATCACTTACTTGGATCCAAACACAATTGATATCCAATAAATTCGAGAAGAAGGAGATCGTTCATGCAAGCCATTATGCGGTTCGTGGGATTGGTACTAGTCAGCGTCCTTGCCGTGTCTACCGTGTTCATTGCGCAAGCGGCACCGCCAGCGCCGCAAGTGACCCAACCCAGCCTCTATCTGCCCTTGATCAACAAAGGCTATGCCATCCTCAATGACGCCGTCGGCACGATTGCGCCAGCAGCCCAGGCGGATCTGTTCAATTGGTTGAAAGAAGCTAATAGCCAAGTGCTGCAGCAATCGCTCAAAAATCTTGACGCTGCTTTCTCGAACTATTTCGAGATGCGCAAGAATGGCACACTGCCACCTGCTGGCAAGAAACCGCGTAAAGATGGGATGCCCAAAGGCTATCAGACCTATCACAGCAAACATGACGATCAGTCGATCCGCAACGCGTCGCAGTCGATGGTTAGCTGGTCTACTTGCCTAAGGTCGGCAGGGTACAGGCGGTGATTCACAGACCCATTGCAGGGAAGCTCACAATCCGAACGCAGCACCTGGGTTTTGGCAAGGCCACTGAGTTGTGTAGCGGATTCAACTTTCACGCTGGTTACAAAGGTTGCGGGCTTCGTGACGCCGCTGATGGTTAGATCACCGACAATTGTAAGTTCCAGCGTATCGCCAACTTTGGCCGCCGTGGGCAATCCTTCAATCGCGGTGGGGGTAAAGACGATGTAGCGATTTTCATCATTGTTCGACTGGAGCACAAAGCGGCGAATGGCATTATTGCGCATGCTGCTATCCGTGGTGAAATCGCGGGCATCGATCTGAATCGGGCTAATCGTCGTCTTGGTCGGGTCGGCCAGATCAATCGTGATGTCAGCGGTCACCAGCGAGGTTGTGCCGACCACCGTCTTAGGCGCACCCATCAATACTTCATCCAAAATAAAATTCGCCTTCGACTGACTTTGATCAACCGTAAAGACCCGCACATCTGTGGTCGTGGTCGTCGTTGTCATGGCCGTTGTACTCGTAGGCGTTGTGGATGGCGTTACAACGGCCGTTGCCGTTGTCGCGCCAGTCGATGTCAACATCGTAACAGCCGTCAGGGTTGGCGCTATCGTCACTTCCACGGTGGCCATTGTGGTTGTTGCCGCAGCCGCTGGCGCTTGCGCCGCCGGCGTTGTCGTTGGTTGCGCCGTACTGTTACAGGCCCAAATCAGGACGGCGATCAGGAACAGGCCGGGGATCAGGAATTTAATTTTCCAATTTCGCTTTTGAGTCATCAGTTGCTTTCCCTTGTTTTTGATGATTTTGTTAGTGATACGTTTGCGCCATTAGCTGGCTGACATGCCGAGAGTATAGCAATTAAATATGAAGAACTTGAGTATAAACGATTAAAAAATATATGAATTCAATCATAGTGAACGGTTTTTTATCCGAACTACTTTTATACTTCAACAATTGCGCCGCGATCGATTACAATATTCAGATGACAATCAACGTTCATTTTCAGGTAGAACAACGATCAATTCAGCCATGACTACTCTACGGATCAATCTCTGGTGCGGGCCGCGCAACGTCTCGACCGCCCTCATGTATGCCTTCGCCCAACGCAGCGATACACGTGTGCTCGACGAACCGCTCTATGCGCATTATCTGAGCGTCTCTGATGCCGAACATCCTGGCAAACAGGAGGTGATCGACGCCATGATCAGTGACGGCGCACGTGTCATCCAGGAAGTGATCCTAGGGCCCTGCGACCGGCCGCTGCTGGTTATGAAGCAGATGGCGCATCATCTAGTCGCGATTGACCGCGGTTTTCTGGCCAAGACCGTCAATGTGCTCTTGATCCGCGACCCGCAACAGATGCTGCCCTCGCTGGCGCAAAATCTCACCACACCGATCCTGCGCGACACTGGGCTGGCGATGCAATCAGAACTTTATCAACAGTTGATCAGTTTGGGCCAACAACCTGCCGTGTTGGATGCCAAGCAAGTGTTGCTCAACCCGCACAGTATGCTCAGCCAGTTGTGTGAACATTTGGCCATCCCTTTTACAGAAAATATGCTGCATTGGCCAGCCGGCCCGCGCCCGGAAGATGGCGTTTGGGCGAAATACTGGTATGACAATGTCCACAAATCCACCGGCTTCGAGCCCTATCGCGAAAAAAACACCCCCTTTCCCGAACGCCTGTTGCCTCTACTCGCCGAATGCAAACCGCATTACGATCTACTGGCCCAGGTGGCGATTAAAGCCTAGTAAATGGCAATTGGTAAGTGGTAAATAGTAAGGGCTGGTCACACACCACACACGACTCACCACTCACCAATTACCATTTACCATTTACCCAATCCTAACCCAAAGTGAGCCATCATGTCTCCTACTTTACCTGATACACGCAACGAAAATATCTTCATTCATGTGGGCGGAGAATTGTTGCCGCGCGCAGAGGCGAAGGTCTCGGTCTTCGACAGTTCGGTCCAAGGCGGGGATGCCGTCTGGGAGGGTTTGCGCGTCTATCATGGGCGTATTTTTCTGCTGGATCAGCATCTCGATCGCCTGTTTGACTCAGCCAAAGCCATGGCGTTTGCGCAGGTCCCAACGCGCCAAGCCGTGAAACAAGCAATCTTTGAGACCTTACGCGCCAACGGCATGCGTGACGGCGCTCACATTCGGCTCACCCTGACCCGCGGCAAAAAAGTGACCTCGGGGATGAGCCCCAAACTGAACCAGTACGGTTGCTGTTTGATCGTACTCGCCGAGTGGAAAGCGCCCGTTTATGACCAGAACGGCATCCGCCTGATCACATCGGCGATCCGGCGCAACTCGCCCCAGTGTGTTGACTCCAAAATCCATCATAACAATTTGATCAACAACATTCTGGCCAAGATCGAAGCGAACGTCGCGGGCGTCGATGATGCGGTGATGCTCGACTTGCACGGGTTTGTTTCCGAGACCAACGCCACCAACATTTTTCTGGTCAAGCGTGGGGTATTATTGACGCCGCACGCCGATAGTTGCTTGCCCGGCATTACACGCGCCTACGTCATGCAACTGGCGCGTACCAACCAAATTGCCCTACAAGAGCGCAATCTCTCGATTTCCGAAGTCTACAGCGCCGACGAGATGTTCACCACGGGCACGATGGGTGAATTATCGCCGGTTCTAGAAGTCGATGGCCGAACAATTGGCGAAGGCGTGGCGGGTCCGCTCACCAGGCGTTTGCAGACGCTCTTTGCGGAACGCACCGCCAACGAGGGTGAGCTTTTACCATTTTAATTTCCCAATCTCCCTGCAAAACTTGCCTGAAACGATCAAAGCAAGTATAATTGACTTTTGCATGGAGAGGTCGCATAGACTGGCCTAGTGCGCGGGCCTGGAAAGCTCGTAACCGCAAGGTTCGTGGGTTCAAATCCCACCCTCTCCGCTGTAAGCGGTAAGCAGTCTTTAGGCAATCGATAAGTAACGTTCAGTTATTTACCAATTACTAATTTACTAATTACCCTTTCATAATTCGTGTGTTTACATCGCTTCGCCAGGTGCTGGGTCCTGTGCAGCAGGATACTGTGAACCCCGCCAGGGTCGGAAGGCAGCAACGGTAAGCAGACCGTCCTGGGTGACATGGGAGTGCCTGGTATGCTGGCGAAGCGATGTAAGCACACGAATTTTTTTGCCAATCTGGGCCAGGCAATTTTATTTTGCCTTGTACTGGATTCGATTAATCAGGAGTACATTACTTGACTATATCAAATTCGGCAGGATCAAACTTGGCGAGGCCAAAAATTTATCTTGTGCGTCACGCGACGCCCGATTGGAGCCGCACCGATATTCGCTATGATATTCCTCCTGGGCCGCCGCTCGTTGCACAAGGCGAGGCCGAAGCTGCCAGCTTGGGTGAATTTTTGCACACGGTTGGCGCCCACAAAATTTATGTCAGCCCACTCGAACGCACCCTGCGCACTGCCCAGATTGCCGCCGGTATTGCGCAACTGCCCGTCTTTGAGGAAGAAGCGATTGCCGAGTGGCGGCGCGGCGAAAGCGAACAACAGGTGCTTGAACGATTGATGCCGTTTTGGGAAAGAATCAGCCAGGAGAGCCAAGAAAATGGTCCGATTGTCATGGTTTCGCATGGCGGTCCTGTGCGCACTCTGTTGCAACATCTAAAATTAGATCAGGCTGAGATCGATTTTTATCGCAAGCAATTTGACCGTGACAACCCGGTGCCACCCGCTGGCGCCTGGCTAGCCACACAAACGCGCTTCGATGACCGTTGGCAACTGCAACTCGCCTTTACACCGCAGCCGCACAAAGTGTATGCGCCACCGCTTGTCTACGTCTAAAAGTTTTATGCCCACGAGAAGCCTGACTTTAGGTGAACCAAGTTCACACAAAAGCCAGGCTTCTGTATAAGAGACGCAAAGTCATGAGCACATCTACCCATTTCTTTCAAAAGCTCCAATCGGCCGCTGAACGCAATCAGAGTTTGCTCTGTGTTGGTTTAGACCCTGTGCCCGAACAAATTCCCGCCCGCTATCGCCACGAACAGCCGGATAACATCGCCGCCATGCTCGCCTGGAACAAAGCCGTCATCGAGCAAACGGCCGATCTGGTCTGTGCGTACAAACCGAACATTGCCTTTTACGAAGCCTTGGGCGCGCCGGGCATGGCCCTCTTGCGCAGTACGCTGGCCTTGATCCCGCTACACATTCCCGTAATTCTGGATGCCAAGCGCGGCGATATGGGCAACACGGCGGTCGCGTATGCGCGGGCCTGTTTTGATGAATTGCAGGTGGACGCGGTCACCCTCAGCCCCTATTTGGGGCGCGATAGTATTGAACCTTTTGCGCAATATCCAGACAAAGGGCTCTTCGTGCTCTGCCACACCTCCAATCCGAGCGCCGGCGAATTTCAGGAACTGGAAATCACTGATTGGCGCACGCTTGATCGCGAGCCCAACCAAGCGCTTTATCTGCACGTGGCGCGCGCCGCCACCACTTGGTCACCCAGTGTAGGCTTGGTCGTGGGTGCAACCTATCCCGCGGCAATCGCCGCCGTGCGTAAAGTGGCGCCGCACGCGTGGTTTCTCGTGCCTGGTATTGGCGCCCAAGGCGGTGACGTAGCGGCCACCCTGGCGGCTGGTCTGCGTGCGGATGGGACAGGGCTGATTATCAATGCCAGTCGTGCAATCTGTCTGGCAGCGGATCATGGTCAAGCCGCCGAGCAACTGCGCAGTGAAATCGAGCAGGCCCGAAAAAACCAACAAACCGCGAGTGTCAACCAAACAGAAGAAGGTGCCCTCTCGTCTGAACGACAAGCCTTAATCGCTAATCTCGCCGCCTTGCAGGCGATCAAATTTGGCAACTTCACGCTGGCCAGTGGCACACAATCTCCCTTTTATATTGATCTGCGCTTACTGGTTAGCCAGCCGGCCGTATTGGCCCAAGCGGCCGTCGCCTACGCCGCCATTCTGGCCGATTTAACCTGTGATCGGATTGCCGGCGTGCCCTATGCGGCGCTGCCGATTGGCACCGCCGTTGCGATTGAAGCGAATAAACCGCTGATCTATACGCGCAAAGAAGCGAAAACGCACGGTCTCGGCAAGGTGATCGAAGGCGTCTGGCAACCCGGTGAACGCGTGATCATCATTGAGGATCTGATTACAACCGGGGGCAGCATCATCCAGGCCGCTGAACAATTGCGCGCCGCGGGTCTAATTGTCGAAGATGTAATCGTGTTAATTGACCGCGAACAGAGTGGGGTGACCAACCTGGCCGCCGCTGGGATCAGGGCGCACAGTGTCTTCAAATTAAGCGCCATGTTAGATACGCTGGTCAAGACCGGGCAATTGGCGCCAGAAAAGCAGCAGGAAGTGTTAAATTTCATCGGTAAGGCGTAAAAGCGCCCGCGCCCGCGCCCTTATGAGCAAACAAACCTAAGCTTTAAACGATGACCAATATTTCGATTGATTTCCTTAATTTTACCTTTTCCAGTCCGCTTGTCCTCGCCAGTGGGATTTGGGGTACAACGGCTAGCCTGCTGGAACGCGCCGCCCGCGCTGGTTGCGGCGCGGTGACTGCCAAAAGCTGTGGGCCAAGGCCGCGCGCCGGGCACGTCAACCCATCCTGTGTAGATTGGGGTCACGGTCTGCTCAACGCGATTGGACTGGCCAACCCTGGCGCCGCCGCCGAGGCCGAATTGCTGACCAACGCCAAGGCGCAACTCGCCAGCCTGGGCGTGCCGCTGATCGCCAGCATCTTTGCCGGCACAGCCGAGGAATTTGGCGTTGTTGCACGCATCGTTGCGCAGGCCAAGCCCGACATGCTCGAAGTGAATATCTCCTGTCCGAATGTCCACAGCGAATTCGGTGAGCCATTTGCCGGCAACCCGACAAGCACGGCTGAAGTGACGGCACAGGTCAAACAAGCCCTGGCCGGGACCGGTATTCCGGTGATTGTGAAGTTAGCCCCCAACGTGCCAAACGTGGCGCGCATTGCCCGCGCCGCGGTAGAAGCGGGCGCGGACGCGTTGTGTGCAATCAATACGATGCCTGGTCTTGCCTTGGACATTGAAAGTGGCCAGACGATCTTAGCCAACCGCAGCGGCGGCCTCAGTGGCGCCATGCTCAAGCCGATTGCGCTCAAGTGCGTTTATGATATTCATAAAGCCTGTCCTAATACACCGATCATTGGCACGGGCGGGGTTACGACGGGGCAGGATGCGATTGAGATGATCATGGCGGGCGCAACCGCGGTCGGGATTGGCAGTGCGATTTATTATCGCGGCCCCACCGCCATTCAACAGATCAAAGCCGAAATGATCGCCTGGTTAGAAGCACATCAGATTGCCGATATTAACAGTTTGCGCAGTCTGGCCCATCATGAGCCACTGTTTACCGCAATGCCAACCGGCGCCCCAATCCCGGCCGCGCATTAATGGTTCGCTCGACGATTGGGTATGCGCTTGAAGCGCTGATTAAAAATAGTCCAGCTAAATCAGAGCGACTGATCAGGCTGGACTATTAGTTCACAACTATTGGTTTACATTTGTTTATTCGCGTGGATACTTCCAACCTAGCGATTCTTTGATGGCAACAGCAAAGCTAGGCCAAAGAAGGCTGGATGCAAAATTCAGATCAGTTCAAGGATCAGCTTCGGTAGAAGACACTGGCAGCGCGTTTTGCGGAAGGATTACCCATAGCCTCATTGTTAGATGCGCTAGGCGCAGGTTTGGCCGGCACACGTTTCACACCCATGATTCTCCGCGCCTTCTGGTGTTCTAGACCATTTTCCAGAGCCTTATCACTGCGGCTGGCGACTACACAAGCGGCATAAATGATAATCCCAACGAATAGGCTCAAAACCAAGTATGTGGTCAGGATAATAGTTAACATAATTTTGCCCCTCCCATTTCAGTTGCATCTTCAGAATTCAATTACTTAAAGTTGGAAGTTGCAGTAAAATATATGCGACAGTGTCCATCTATAAGATTAGCACAAATTTTCGATTTGTCTGCGTGACTATAGTACTATGCAAGCTACATCAAATTTATTAGTCATCGAAAGTGCGCTTAGAATCTGGATAATTTCCGCAGCCTATCCTTATCATACCGTTTAATCATCTAACATTTCAGACAGCTTCCTTACGCAAAACATACAAACAGGCTTTCCTTAGTCGACAATTGCCCGGCAATTCCCAGAGAACCGCGCCCCCTTATAATTTGTAGCATTAGAAGGCGTACGTCTTTCGTGCCCAACAGGCGCCTACAACTGGCCGTCTTTCTTATATTAAAGTGAAAGCAGTTTGAAAACGGGTGTGCGGAAGCTGCCTGGCAGTGGACACTGCTGGTTGCGTTTATCCGAATGGGCCTGTCCGCTGCCAGGCGGCTGGCTCGACGAAAACCACGGGTCTCTCGCTGCTTTCACTTTAGGTGGCCAATAAATTCGGCGCTACAATAACTTTTTCTGATAAATTTCTTGCATAGAATTGACTACACGATAAGAGCAACTATGACAACTACATTAGAGACGATCCCACGCTACAATTTGTATATCAATGGAGAGTGGCGCGCCCCAAAGGCAGAATGCTACCAACCAACTTATGATCCATCGACCGGTGAAATGCTCGCGCAGGTGGCGCAGGCCGATAGCGAGGACACCCAATTGGCGATCCAGGCCGCCCGCACCGCCTTTGATGCGGGCATTTGGGCATCAATGCTGCCAGCGGAGCGGTCGCGCCGATTGCACGCCGTCGTGGATGCGATTGAGGTCCGCCAAGCGGAAATTGCCGATATCGAAATGCGCAATGGCGGTTGCACTTGGCGCAAAGCCAATTTAATGGACATTCCGGTCGGCCTGATTCATTTCCGCCATTTTGCCAAGCTGGCCGATTTCGAGGCGTTGGAACCGGTGCCACAGATTACATTCCCAGCACTTTCCTATAATATCGTGCGGCGTGAACCGATTGGCGTCTGTGGCCAGATCATTCCGTGGAACTTTCCTTTTCTTATGGCGATCTGGAAAATTGCCCCAGCGTTGGCCGCTGGCAACACTGTGATTCTTAAACCCGCCAGCTATACACCGCTGAGCGCCTTAAAACTGGTGGAGATCATCCACGAAACCAATCTCCTGCCGCCCGGCGTGCTCAATCTGATAACCGGATCTGGTCAGGTGGTAGGGCCAGAGTTGTGCAACAGCCCGTTGGTGGACAAGATTGCCTTTACCGGCAGCACAGCGGTAGGCCGTGAGATCATGCAACAGGCTGCCAGCACCATCAAAAAGGTGACGCTCGAGTTAGGCGGCAAAAGCCCGAATATTATTCTGGATGACGCTGATCTGGACATCGCCGTCGATGGCAGCCTCTGGGCGACGTTTATGCACAACGGCCAGGCCTGCGAAAGCGGCACGCGGCTGTTCGTACCCGCTAGCATCTATGACGAATTTATGGCGCGTTTGGTTACGCGCGCCAGCCATCTAAAAATCGGGCTTTCAGAAGATGGCGCGACCGATTTGGGGCCAGTGATCAGTGCCAGTCAGTTAAAAACGATTGAAGATTACATTCAATTGGGCATCCAAGAGGGCGCGACACCGGTGCTGCTGGGGCAGCGGCCCACAGACCCGGAACTTGCCAATGGTCACTTTATCACGCCGACCATTTTTACGAATGTCGACAACAAAATGCGCATCGCCCAAGAGGAAATTTTTGGGCCCGTGCTCTGCGTGATCAAGTACACTAGCCTAGAGGAAGCAATCCGCCAGGCCAATGATACGATCTATGGCCTGGCTGCCGGCGTGTGGAGCAGCGACATCGAGCGGGCGATGACTGTTGCCAACCAGTTACGGGCCGGCACCATCTGGATCAACGACTTCCATTTGATTAGCGCCGAAGCACCGTTTGGCGGCTACAAGCAGAGCGGGAGTGGCCGCGAATTAGGCACGTGGGGCTTACATGAATACACCGAACTCAAGCATATTCATGTAGATCTGGCGCGTACACGCGCCGCCAAATTTTGGTTCGACATCGTCACGCCGCAGGAATAAAACAGAGGGGGAGACAAGGTGACAAGGTGACAAGGTGACAAGGAGACAAGGGGACAAGGAGATACAAGATTCCGCCGAGTGCTATCCTTGTCGCGGGATTCGGGAGACAGGATTAGGGATTAGAACTAGGGCTAGCTTCCTCTCCCCCTCTTCTTGTCTCCCCCTCTCCTCAGCGCGGTTTTGAATAAGCGATTGCTGAGTGTTACACTAAAATTCTGTCGCAATGCTTTCACAAAACGGGGCAAGTAATGCTCAAGCGCCGCCTGATCCTCGCTCACGATTTGGGTACAACCGGAAATAAAGCCAATCTATTTGATGCAGATGGCCAATTGCTCGGCAGCGCCTTTGCTGCTTATCCAACCGCTTATCCTTTTTCCAATTGGGCCGAGCAGGATCCACATGATTGGTGGCAAGCCGTTTGTGCGACGACACAACAACTGCTCAGCGAAACGGGTGTCACCCCGCAGAACATTGCCGCGATCAGTTTTAGCGGGCAGATGATGGGTGTTGTCCCTGTGGATCGGACAGGCGCATCGCTGCGCTCGTGCATTATTTGGGCCGACCAACGCGCACAAGCCGAAGCAGACCAGATCGCCCAGGTTGACACGGCGGAAAGAATTTATCAAATGAGCGGCCACCGGATCAGCCCGGCTTATTGCGCCGCCAAAATCCTCTGGCTACGCCATCACCAGCCTGAACTTTTTCAACAAGCCGCCTATTTTTTGAATCCCAAAGATTATCTGGTACAGCGGCTCACCGGCGTCTTCGCCACCGATTATTCGGATGCATCGGGCACCCTGCTCTTCGACCTGCGCCGTCACACTTGGGATGAAACTTTATTAGAGGCGCTCAATTTGTCGCCCGAACGGTTGCCTACACTGCACCCATCGACGGCCGTAATTGGCACGGTGACCAGCAGCGCGGCGCAGGCGACTGGGCTTGCGCCCGGCACCCCCGTCGTGATTGGCGGCGGAGATGGCGCCTGTGCCGGGGTGGGCGCGGGCGTCGTCGAACCGGGTGACGCTTATTGTTATATCGGCTCTTCCGCCTGGATCAGCATCAGCAGTGCGCAGCCCGTGTTGGATCCCCAGCAGCGCACCTTTACCTTTCACCATTTACACCCAGAACGCTACTGTCCCATGGGCACGATGCAGGCTGCGGGTGGCGCCCGCGATTGGGCCTGGCAGATCCTAAATGATAACGCAGGGGAGCTTGATGCAGCCGCTGCGGCGATTGCCCCCGGCGCAGACGGCTTACTTTTTCTGCCCTATCTCTTGGGCGAGCGCAGCCCGCACTGGAACCCGCTGGCGCGCGGCGCGTTTGTCGGCCTGACGGTAGCACATGATAGATCAGTAATGGCGCGCGCCGTACTGGAAGGCGTGGCCCTCAATTTGCGCCTGATCCTCGACACCTTACGCGCCCAAGTGCCAACGATCAGCGCGCTGCGCTTGATTGGTGGTGGCAGCCAAAGTACAGGTTGGCAACAAATTCTAGCCGATTGTCTGGGTCTCCCAATTCATATTTTGGCGCTCAAGAGCGAAGCCACCAGTTGGGGCGCAGCCGTGGCTGGTGGGGTCGGGGTGGGGCTATTTGACTGGTCAATCGCCGCGCAGCGCGCCAGCGTGACTACTGTGATTGCGCCGCAAGCTTGCAACCTTAGCCTCTATAATGAATTGACCCAACTATTTCTAGCCACGTATCAGGCGCTCGCACCCGTTTATGCGCGGCTGGCGCAGTTACAACGCACAAGACAAGCTCAGGAGCGAAGATGAAAACCCCAAAAAATTTCTTAATGGACATGGATGGCGTGCTCGTACGCGGGCGAACCGTGATTCCCGGCGCGAGCACCTTTATCGACTGGCTGAACGCCAATACCATTCCCTATTTAGTGCTTACCAACAATCCGCTCTATACCGCGCGCGATCTGGCGCATCGCCTGCAAACTATCGGGCTGGCGATCCCGGCTGAACGCATTTTTACCTCGGCGATGGCCACTGCCGATTTTCTGCGCGTGCAAAAACCAGGCGGTACGGCCTATGTGATCGGGGAAAGCGGCTTAACTGAGGCGATTTACAGCATCGGCTACATCATGACCGACCACGATCCCGATTATGTCGTCCTGGGTGAAACACATGGTTATAATATCAGCCAGATCACGCGCGCCATTCGCCTGATCGTCGAAGGTGCCCGCTTTATTGCCACCAATCCCGATCCATCCGGCCCATCGGACGAAGGTTTGGTGCCAGCCTGTGGCGCGATGGCCGCATTGATCGAAAAAGCGACGGGTGTAGCGCCGCTCTTTGTGGGCAAACCAAATCCACTCATGATGCGGCTGGCGCTCAACCATCTGGGCGCGCATTCCGAAGAGAGTGTGATGATCGGCGACCGGATGGACACCGATATTGTGGCTGGTGTCAGCAGCGGTCTGGACACGATCCTCGTGCTCACCGGCGTCACCGCCCGCGGCGAAGTAGAGCGCTATCCCTACCAACCCACCGCGATTTTTGAAGCGATTGGCGACGTGGCGGCAGCGTTTGTGGACAGTTAACCACAATATAGAAAACGTATTTTTTTAATGACGATCAATAGAGTTACTATAGATGCCATCTGAAGACACCACACTCATGACTATAGAATTTCTCCGTGATTATGCTAGTTTTGGCAGTCGAGGTCATCTTTTACTGGTACAGGCCATTGAAGAGAAAATGCGCGCCGTCGACGATGCGAATGCTAAAAAGTTACTGACTGTTAAAATCTATCAAGAGTTTATGTCGGCACTTGAAGACCTTGGAGCGCTCTGCATTGCCATTCGTCATCGGGATGAAGGCATGGGGTTAGTGTATAACTATTTAACCTATGGCCAAAAACAAAAAAAGGAAGGCCAGTTCCCCCATCAACCGGGATAAATGAAGTCTACAAACTTCTTTCTCAAACTAATGCACCTACATCAGTTCTATACCTACCATCTTTAGGTGATATCATGAAACTGTTACCTGAAGTTTCTCAAGCGATGTTATCTCAACTGTATAAGGAGACGAATATTCTTTTGGTTCAAGCAGGGAAACTCTATTTAGTAGAAGATGGTGATCTTGTCAGAGCTTATAACAAGACAAAGCATGGATTTGTTATAGTGAGTGATGAATATGTTTCTCAGTTTGATAAGCATACAACTATACATTCTGAAGGATGTTGGATAGTGACTGATAATCCAGCATATAACATGGACAAAAACGCAAAACATAACGCGATTCAGCTATTTCTAGTTGATGAATCACTGACTAAGCCACTGATACAACGCATTGGTGAGATTCGAGGTGCGGTGATGACTCTTTGCGAATTGACGGCTCAGTTGCTTGAGCAAGATGTTATAACAACTGGGAATGACAAGCTTTAAAGAGCAGTGAGTTTGGGTAAGTACAAACAGGTAAGAATGCATATGACTCCTGATACAAAAGAATGTCATTTTTGTGGTGAGACTATTAAGGCTATAGCAAAAAAATGCAAGCACTGTGGTGAGTTCCTGGACAGCTATACGCAGGAGCCAGCATCGAACGATAAAGTGAGCGCTGAGATAGGCGAAAATGCATCTAATATCATTGTTGGCAAGTACATCACTCAGAATGTAACCTGGGGTAAAAGTCGGCGTGATGAGCACTACGAGATTGCAATGAATTGGGAACAGAATCCGAAGAAACCATGGATGCGGGGTGTTGATTTAGCCAATAGAAATTTATCCCAGTTGAATTTACTTTAGTTTCCGGTAAAAGGTAAGCAAGCGCGGAGCAAAAATGACAAACGGCGGCTAGTCGTTCACAATAGTGGTGTCAAAGCCAACTAAGGAGGGAACGATGGTAGCCGCCGTAGAACCAATCATACAAGCAATCGTGGGTGTAGTGCAAACTGTACCGATCGGCACGAATATCGGTTTAGTGCGTCTGTTGTGGGTCATGGTGCAGGGTTCCTTGTTAGTGAGTCGCGGTGCGATCCATAGTGGACTGGCCGCGAGTGGGTTTGAACAAAATGAAATCAGCCAAAGCTGGTCCGCCTTTCGCTATGGGACCTGGCAACTCAACGAATTACTCAGCAACTGGCAAGTGTATGTGAGCAGTCAGAACCACTGGCGGACACGCCGCTATAATGGCTATCGGGTGAAGAGTGTCGATATCACTGGTTTTTGGCGTCCGCGTCTGGCTGGCCAAGTCAGCAAGCATTACCATGCGCTGGCCCAGAAAGCACTGCCGGCAATTGTCTTCGGTGTGATCATCAGTTCTGGCCATATCCAGGGCAAACGAGTTCCCTTATTGCAAGCGATCGTGCGTTGTCCTACCGACAAAAGTGGGTGCGAATTTCGCCAGTTGCTATTACAAGAGACCGTCAAACAAACGGCAACGGACGAAATCACCGTCATGGATGCGGAGTTTGAAGTGGCAGCCCTACACACGGCCAACGTACAACGCTTTGTCGTGCGCATGGCCAACAATTGCACGGCGCGCTTAAATCAATTGCCGATGCCTAAACAGAAAGGTCGCCCCCCTGAATATGGGGCGGTGGTGCGTCCGCTGCCACGCCAGCGCCGTGAAAATAGGATTGCCGCAACACCGGCGCACGACCAGGGTACCTTTGCGTTTGAAGGGCGGACGATTCGCACTCAAGCTTGGTTTACGCTCGTCACCCGCCAGACCAAGGTTGAAAAGGACAATCCGACTTTCTCGCTGCATGTCTTCCATGACCCGCATTATGCCAAGCCGTTGGTGCTGGCGACCGATCTGCCGTTCAGCGCAGAACTTGTCTATCTCGTCTATCGTGACCGCTGGCCCGTTGAACATCCGCCTTTGGCCGCAAAACAGATGGTGGGCTTACATCGCCAGTTTGTCTTTGCGCCCGAAGCCTGTTTCCGCTTGCCCGAACTGGCCTTGCTGGCAGGCAATATCTTGACCCATACGGCAGCCATTTTGCCGCCTATCCCTTCGGGCTTTTGGGATCGGACACCCAAGGCGACCCCCGGACGCTTGCGCCGTGTGCTGGCCAACGCCATTTTCTCAAACTTTGCCGCCTTGCCACCGGAACTTCGAAAAAAGGCAACCGTTTTTGACCATTTGCCCAAGGGCGTTGACGCTCATCGTCGTCAAAAAACCCCAGCTTGACTTTCTTTTACCGGAAACTAGAGTTAAACCATTTCAGATCTGCCAGCGCCTCATCAGCAAATTCAATTTCATACACGGTCTGCTCATGTTCTCATATTTGAAGTTTTAGGGACGTAACAATCGTTCACAACTTCATACCTATTATACCACGCCCACTGCCCTTA
>JBBQBY010000040.1:0-23162 GCA_038318235.1 Caldilineales bacterium | reverse complement strand
CTGGTTTCGCTCCATGGCCGAGAGTTATACTAAGGAGAAGAACCCCAACTTCACCTTAAATGTTTCAGAAATTGCCTATAATGATATGCATGACAAACTGTTGCTTGCGTTGCAATCGGGCGGTGTCGGCGCGCCGGATTTGGCCGACATTGAGCAGGGGCGTTTTGGTGGCTTCTTGCGCAGCGAAGATACAGGCTTAGTCGATCTGGCCGACCGGCTTAAAGAGGGCGGTTATCTGGATAAATTGGTGGCGACGCGCGAAGCGCTCTACAGCTATCAAGGCAAGATCTACGGGATTGAACACGCCTTGACGCCAGTCGTGCTCTACTATCGCCAGGATTTGTGGAAAGACGCGGCCGATCCGACCAAATTCACCACGTGGGACGATTATATTGCCGGCGCGGCCAGTGTGACAAAGGAAGGGGTGGCGGCCTTGCCCTTTCCGCCCCATGATGTGATTTTGCGCCAACGTGGCAGTGATTATTTTGATCAGGATGGTAAAGTTACGCTGGATAGCAAGGACTCGATTGAGACCATGGATTGGATCCTCGCTCTGCGCGACCAGCACAAGATCGCGGCCCAACAGCCGGATGGCGACGCCTGGTGGGCGGCCGTGAAGGATGGGAAATTCATTTCCGTCGTGGGTGCCGATTGGTATGCCGGCTTCTTTAAGGATAATGCGCCGGATCTGAAGGGTAAATGGATGGCGACGCCGTTGCCGGCCTGGACCAAAGATGGCATCCGCACCAGTTGCTACGGCGGCACCGGCGATTGCATTATCAAAACGAGCAAACACGTGGATGAAGCCTGGAACTTCCAGCAGTATAGCATGTTGTCGGTTGACGGCAATGTGCGCCGTTTTGAGATGACCAACCTCTTCCCACCGTTGATCCCAGCCATGACCGACGCACGGTTGCATAAACCCGATGAATATTTCAACGGCCAAGATTTAGGCGCGGTCTTTGCCGAAGTCGGCCCCAAGGTGCCTTCGCAATATCAAAGCCCGTATCGGGCCGAGATGAATTCCAAACTAACGCCGTTGTGGCAAGATTTGATGGACGGCAAAGTCAAACCGGCCGATGCCTTCGCCGAAGTAGCCAAGGATATTCGTGACAAGATAACGGCGGATAAGAGCTAGGAGGGGAGGAAGACAGGGAGACAAGGGGACAAGGAGACACGAGACAAGGAGATTTTGTCTCGCTCTCCCTGTCTCCCCTTCTCCTTGTCCCCCTTCTCCTTGTCCCCTTGTCTCTCCATGTCCAGAAAGAGGATCCACGTGACATACAACTGGCGCCGCCGTTTGGCCCCGTATCTGTTTATCAGCCCATTCTTCGTGGGGTATGCGATCTTTTTTGCATACCCGATGGTTTGGGCGCTGTATTTGAGCTTTTTTAAAAAATCTGGCGTGGGCAGCCTGCCCAGGTTTATTGGCGTTAAGAATTACTTGAATCTGCTCAGCGATGAACTTTTTTTGAAGGCGCTGGGCAATACCACCTATTACGCGGCCGGCAGCCTCTTGCTGATTGTGCCTGCTGCGTTAGGTTTGGCGCTGATCTTGGTGACGCCGCGTCTACGTTGGCGCGAATTCTTTCGCCTGCTCTTCTTTTCGCCCAACATTACGGCGGGTGTTGTCGTTGCCATCATCTTTCGCCTGGTGTTTGAGGAAGATTACGGGCTGATCAATAACTATCTACTCGCGCCACTCGGCATTGCCCATGTGCGTTGGCTACGCGAGCCATTGGCGATCATGCCGGCGATTATCCTGATGGGGCTTTGGCATTACACCGGGGTCAATGCGCTCTATTTTATGGCCGGGCTTCAGAATATTCCCAGCGAAGTCAAGGAAGCGGCGACGATTGATGGGGCGACGCGCTGGCAAGTTTTTCGCTATATTACGCTGCCGCTTTTGCGCCCAGTTCTGATCTTTGTGCTCACCTTTGCGATTATCGGTTCCTATAATCTCTTTGGCGAACCGTCTGTGCTGGTCGGGCCCGAAGGTGGCCCGCGCAACGCTGGGCTGTTTATGACGATGTATCTCTATCTGACCGGTTTCCGCTTTTTAGAATTGGGCTATGCCGCGGCGTTGGGCTATGCGCTGGCGTTGATTATTTTTGTGCTTGCGCTCTTGCAAATGCGCATTCTGGGCGTCTTCCGGGAGGATTGAGATGACAACTGCTGCTTCTGTGTCCGCCGCCCAGGCCACGCACCCGCCACAGGCACGTCGGCAGGGTTGGGTCGAACCTGGCCTGCTCTATCTGTTTTTGGCCGTGGCGGTAATCCTGACTGGTGCGCCTTTTATCTATATGATCACGGGTTCATTCAAACCGAACGCCGAAATCTTCAGCTATCCGCTGCATTTTATCCCGCAAATGCCGACGCTGGTCAATTATCGGCGGCTGCTGGGCGGCCAGGAAATTCCCTATGTGCATCAATTTGGCAACAGCGCGCTGGTCGCTGTCGCCCAGACTTTGTTGACGTTGCTCTTTTCCGCCATGGTGGGGTGGGGCTTTGCCAAGTTCGAGTTTACCGGCAAACGCGTGCTCTTGCTCATTTTGCTCGCCACATTGACCATCCCGTTTCAGATCACGCTGGTGCCACTCTTTTTGTTGATGTTACGCATCGGCTGGTTGGATAATTATCTGGCGATTATCATCCCCGGCGCGATCAGTGCGTTTGGGGCATTTTTTATGCGCCAGAATATGCTCGCCATCCCTAGCGAATTAGTTGACGCCGCCCGGATTGATGGGGCTTCGGAATGGGGGATCTTCTGGCGGATTGGTTTACCGCTGGCCAAGGGCGCGCTCTCGGTGCTGGCCGTGTTGGTCTTTTTGGGTTCTTGGAATGACTATCTATGGCCGTTGATCGTTTTACGTAGCCCCGATAAATTTACCTATCCGTTGGGCCTGGCCACCCTGAATGGTCTATATAAAATTGAGTATGGTATGATTCTGGCCGGCGCGTTTATAGCGACATTGCCAATCTTGATGATTTTTGTGATAGGGCGCAAGCATCTGTTGAATAACCTAACGGTGGGCGCGATTAAAGGTTAGGGTGGCTAGCAGTTTGAAAACGGGCGTTCGGAAGCTGCCTGGAAGCGGACAGGCCCATTCGGATAAGCGCAGCCAGCGGTGTCCGCTTCCAGGCAGTTGGCTTGACGAAAACCACGGGTCTCTCGCTGCTTTTACTTTGGGTGGCTGGCACGGGAGCCACAGGGGAATCGCACACAAAGCCAGACAGAAAACCCTCAATTGCGCGTTCTGTGTAACCGCTGTGTCTGCGTAACCTGAGATTGTAAATTATGTCAGCACGAAAGGAATTTAATTTATGTTAATGCAAGCAACCGAAAGTGAAAAGGGGGCAGCAACCCCGACCCGCACAATTATCCCCAAAGCATTGCCCGCGCGGATACCGACACCTATGCACCAGGCTAGCGCGGTGGCGATCACCGCTGAGCACGCCGATTTTTTCCGTGAGCATGGCTATCTGGTGGTAGAAAATGCGCTGAGTCCGGTTGAAGTGGATGCGTTGCGTCAGGAAACTGTGCGCATCTGCCGCGGCCAACTGGGGCATGTGCGTGGTCTGCCGCCGATCCTGCCCGAAGACACCGACGATGATGTGATCCAGCGCACGCTCTGTGTCCATTTTCCGCACAAAATTTCCGAGGTGATGTACGATTTTTTGGCGCAACGTACCATTGTCGATGTATTAACCCGCGTCATCGGCCCCAACGTCAAGTCTATGCAGTCGATGCTCTTTATCAAAGCTTCTGGCAAACCGGGACAGGCCTGGCACCAAGATGAGGGTTTTATCCCTACGCGCGATTGTTCGCTCAATGCGGCTTGGATGGCGTTGGATGATGCTACAGTGGAAAATGGTTGTCTGTGGGTGATTCCTGGTTCGCATAAGCGCCGCATCATCTGGCCGCACCATCAGCATGATGATGATCGCTTTGACTGTGTGGTGGAATCTTTCCAATTTCCCTATACCGACGCCGATGCTGTGCCGGTGGAGGTAAAAGCTGGTGGCATTGTTTTCTTTAACGGCTATTTGCTCCATCGCTCGCTGCCGAACCGCGCCCAAAGTGGCTTTCGTCGCTCGCTCGTCAACCACTATTGCAGCGCCGAGACCTTTTTACCCTGGCAACTCCCCGAACAACCGGCCCCCGTCGCCACGCTTGATCATCGTGACATTGTGATGATCGCCGGCGAAGATCCCTATGCCTATAAGGGTGTCGAAGACAAGATGCATTCGCATATTCGCCCCAATCGCGAAGGCGGGTGTCGCTGGCCGACCAAAGACGATTAGTCGCTGGCCGACCAAAGAAGGGTAAGCATGCCTGCGGTTGTGCCAATCTTACGAAAATTTGCCTGATCGGTTTAATCAAAAGCTTCAGAAGGAGAGGAAAAAATTATGATGGACAAGCCAATCAATCGTTCGTTAAGTCGTCGCACCTTCTTACAGGCGGGTGCTTTTGCCGTGGGTGGCGCTGTACTCGCGGCCTGTGCTGCACCTGCTGCCGGACCCGCCGGCGCCAGCCAACCCGCTGCCGCCACGAAGACCTTACGGCTGGCCGCGTGGGGTGATGTGCAAGATGCCGATGTGTATAATAATATTTTAAAAGTCTGGAACGAGAAGCAGCAAAGTGGTTATAAGGCGACCGTCGAGCAGTATCCAGGTGGCTACTACGAGAAGGTGCAGGCAAACTTTGCCGCAGGCTCCGCCGCCGATGTGATCTATTATCAGGGCTGGATCTGGCAGTCCTACGCCGATGATAAAGTGATCGTGCCGTTGGACGATTACATCCAAAAAGACGGCGCGAAGGCCATGTTCCCCGAGGGCGATAACTACAAAAACACAACCATGCGCGAAGGGGCAACCTATATGACGCCCACGGATGTGGGGTCGTTGGTGATCTATTACAACAAAGATCTCTTTGATAAAAAAGGCATCGCCTATCCCAAAAAGGGTTGGAATTGGGAAGCATTCCAGGATATTATCCAGAAACTCTCCTTTGATGAGAATGGCCAGCACTATTACGGGTGGGCCCAGGCTGGTGGGTGGAATGGCGGTTATGGTCGCGTCTGCGCCTTTATGCGGCGCAACGGCCACATCGAATGGGACAATGTGATTGATCCCAAGAAAGCGGACTGGGACAACGAAGATGCGGTTTCGGCGTTACAATTTTTGATCTATGATGCGATCAAAAATAAATGGTCACCCAGCCCCGATGTGGTCACAGGTGGCGGTGTCGGGGTGAATACAGGTCGGGTGGCGATGGTCTTTGAAGGGCCTTGGTATTTGCCTAATTTGTGGGGCAAACTGGCCACTGATCCCGATAAGGGCATCAATTTTGATGTGGTGGAACCGCCGGTCGGTACGGCGGGCAAGAACTTTAACTTTGGTCATGTTCACGGCCATTGTATGGCGCAACCATCGACGAATAAAGACGCGGGGTGGGATCTGATCAAGTACATTTTAAGTGATGAAGGGCAAACCACGATTGCTAATGGCGGGCGCATGTGCGGTTCACCCGACAACATTGACAAGATCTGGGGCCCCATTGCGTCAAAAGCCTACAATTTCACCAATACAAGTGCTTTCTCCAACGGCATGCGTGAAGGTTCCACGCCACTGATCATGGGCAAAGGCTCGACGATCAATGCTTACGGCGGGGGACCGATCACTGTGTTGTGGGATAAATTGTTGGGCCTGCAACAGCCTGCCGCAGAGGCGATCAAAGTCGCCAATACAGATATTCAGACCGCGCTGGATCAGTATTGGAAGGATAAGACGGCCTAGAATCCACCCGGATGTTAAACGTGACCGGCACTTGACGCAAGCAGCGAGCACGTATTCAGTGAAACTAGCCCGCGGCAACGGGAAGTGCTGGTCACATTGTGGGTCTGATAAAATTTGATGTAGAAATAAGGAGTTGTGCAGTTGGCTACGACAACGACAAGTTCAGCAATGCGCGCGGTCGCGCCGCCGCGGCGCGGCATGTCCGCCGCGCGACGGCGTGATCTGCGTGATGGCCTGCTTCTCACCAGCCCATTTATCATTGGCGTGCTCTTTCTGTGGGTTGGCCCCATGATCTACTCGCTTTTCTTGCTGATGCAAGACTGGGATCTGATTACCCCACCCAAATTTATTGGCCTGGGTAACTTTGTCCGGCTTTGGAATGATCCGTTAGTGGCAAAGTCGTTGGGCAATACAGCTTACTACACCTTTATTGGTGTGCCTTTACAATTGATCGTCGCCTTTGGGTTGGCGCTGTTGCTCAATCAGAATGTACGCGGTTTGTCGATCTATCGCACGGTCTACTATTTGCCCTACATCACACCGGCGGTCGCTTTCGCTGTGGTCTGGATTCAGATCCTGAACCCAGAATTTGGCGTGCTCAATAATTTACTGGCTATCGTTGGCATCCATCCGATCAAATGGCTGTTTGACCCCACTTGGGCTAAGCCGGCCTTTATCTTGATGAGTCTGTGGCTGGTAGGCTTTCAAATGATCATCTTTCTCGCCGGTCTGCAAGGCGTGCCCAAAGAACTGCACGAAGCAGCGGCGATTGATGGCGCCAATACCTGGCGACGCTTCTGGAATGTCACGATGCCGATCATGTCACCAGTGATCTTCTTCAACCTGGTGATCGGCATTATTGGCAGCTTCCAGATCTTTACTGGTTCGTTCATTATTACGAAGGGCGGGCCGCAGGATTCAACGCTCTTTATGGTGCTCTATATCTATCGCAACGCCTTTGAATACTTCAAAATGGGCTATGCCGTGACGTTATCCTGGCTGTTGTTTTTGATCATTATGATCTTTACGGCTATCCAATTCTTCTTTGCCAATCGTTGGGTCTATTACGAAGGAAAAGTTTAGCTGACAAAGCTACCGCTTGATCGTGTGGGCCCAAAGTACGAGGAAAATTACCATGAGTATTGCCACCCAAAGTAGCCGTACCCGCCAATCTAGAAAAATGCGCACCCAACTTGGGTATCTCTTGTTGCACGCGGTGATGATCTTGATCGGTTTGGCGTTTCTGATCCCGTTAGCGTGGGTTGCCAGCACTTCGCTTAAGACCTCGGGTGAGGTCTTTATTATGCCTGTCGAGTGGATTCCTAAACACCCTCGTTGGTCCAATTATGCCGAAGTTTTTAGCCGGTTGCCCTTTGCCCAGTTTATTCTCAATTCGCTCTACGTCACCGTCATGGGCACGATTGGTTCGGTGCTTAGCGCAACAACCGTTGCCTTTGGCTTGTCACGTCTGCGCTGGCCTGGCCGCGATTTCCTCTTTACAATTCTGCTGGCTACGCTGATGTTGCCGGGTGTCGTTACGCTGATCCCCGTCTTTATTATCTTCAAGAATATCAATTGGATCGGCACTTTTTTACCGTTGTGGGTGCCGGCCTGGTTTGGTTTTGCCTTCTATATTTTTCTGATGCGCCAGTTTATGCTCACGCTGCCGCTCGAATTAGATGAGGCCGCCCGCATGGATGGCGCTTCTAATTTTCGTATTCTCTGGCAGGTGATCGTGCCGCTCTGTGGCCCGGCGATGGCCACGGTGACAATTTTTTCCTTTCTCTATCACTACAATGATTTCCTGGGCCCCTTAATTTATATCTCGAAGAACGAAATGTTCACACTGCCGTTGGGCCTGCTCTGGTTTCAAGGTCGGTTTGGCAATTTTTGGCATTTGGTCATGGCCGCGTCGATGGTTACCATTACCCCCGTGCTTCTACTCTTCTTCGCCGCGCAACGCTATTTTGTCCAAGGTAATCAGTTTACCGGCTTGGCGGGTCGCTGAGCGGATCTGTTCGTATTTGAGTTTGTGCCTGCTGGCGATAGGCGGACGGACTGCGCCCATAATACACTTTGAATTGGCGCGAAAAGTAGAAGGGCGATTGAAACCCGACATCTTGCGCGATTTCGGCGATGTTCATCGAGGTAAATTCGAGCAGCCGCGCCGCTTGGCGCAGGCGCAAACTGAGCAGTGTTTCGATCAGCGAGGTGCCAACCTGCTCCTTAAATAAATGGGCCAGCCGCGAAGGGGATAGGGCTACTTTGTGGGCTAACTGGGTCACGTTGAGCGGTTCATGAAATTGCTGGTGCAAGTGCAACAAGACTGTTTCGACGCGCGCGTCCAGTGACCGGGCGGCTTTGGCCGATTGTTGGGCCACCAGCAGCAAAATCTCTTCCAGGGCATTGGCGCTCAGTTGATCGCGCCAGATGCTAATGCCGCGGCTGTCGCGCAGCAGGCGCGCCAACGCCTGTTCAATGCGTTGGCGCAACACCGTATCCTCGATGGTTTGTCCCCGCAGGCCAGCCGCCAGCTCTGGCAGGTGCAACCATTCCAGCCAATCGGCCCGCGGGGTAAAATGCGCCCAATAAAATGTCCATGGCGTGGCTGGGCTGGCCGTGGCATAATCATGCGCCGTGCCAGGCTCCAGCACAAAAATATCACCTGTGTGACAAAACTGCGTGTGGCCCGCTACCTGATAACACCCTTCCCCATCAAGCGTAAACGTGAGCAACCAGTCGCGCGTCCCGTGTGGGCGCCGGACATGATAGCCATACGAAGCGCCAAACAGATCGGCGACCAGGATGCCGGGTGGCGGCGCTGGCGTAATCGACAGATTGTTAAAATGTTGATCTGTAGCAGGATCGTGCATAAGATTAGCCGGGCACAGTATGTACAAGCTTGTTTGTTTGCAGATATTATAGCGAGTAATTGGCTTCCCCCGCAACCTAAGCAAGCCAATATCGGATAGTACTTCGATTTGGATAGGAGAATCGACCATGTTCAAAGAGCAACAGAAACAATTTTTTGCGCAAAACGGCTATGTGATCGCCGCCCAACTCTTTACTGCCGAAGAAGTCGAGTTCTACCTCGACTATTACATGAAATTACGCGATCATGAAAAAGTGCGTAGAGACGATCGCTTTCCCACGGCGACAAGCACCGATCCGTTGGTGCAGTACCCGCGCTTGATGATGATGCACCGCTGGGACAATACAACGCTGGATTGGCTGCTTGACCCGCGCATCAACCAGTGCATGACGACCTTGCTCGATCGCGAACCGTATGCGGTGCAGACCATGTTCTACTTCAAGCCACCCCAAGCGCGCGGCCAGGCTTTGCATCAAGATAATTATTATCTACGCGTCCAGCCGGGCACCTGTATTGCGGCCTGGATGGCGTTGGACGATTGCGAAATTGACAATGGTTGTCTGCAAGTTGTTCCGGGTAGCCACAACTGGCCAACCCTTTGCACCACCAAGGCCGACACGACGCAAAGCTTTACTGACGTGACCGTGCCGGTTCCCGATGGTTATACGGCCACTCCGGTGCTTATGCAAGCTGGTGACGTGCTCTTTTTTAACGGCTCGCTGGTGCACGGCTCTTTCCCGAACCAGACGACCGATCGCTTCCGCCGTTCGCTGATCGGCCATTATATTGAAGGTGATGCGCAACAAGTGGCCCGCGCCTATCACCCGGTGTTGCGCATTGACGGGTCGTCGGTGCAAGTGGGAACGAGCGTTACCGGCGGCCAGTGTGGCGTCTGGGTCACGCAAGACGGCCAACCGGTGCTCGAAGTCAGTGGTTACGAAGTCGTGGAGAAGGCGACTGAGTAGGTTCTTGGAATATTGATTGCTACACATATATAACAAGGGTAGGGGACAGGCATGCCTGTCCCCTACCCTTATATCCGGCCTCATCGGGATTAATTTATAGTCACATAAAATTTTTCGCGCTCTGCGTCCACCTGTGATAATCTGTGTACTTATCCTGAACTGTGACCCAGAAAGTGAAACCTTTATGTGGAAAGTTGACTTACATTCCCATACAATTTATAGCAAAGATTGCCTCACCCGCGCCGCTGCGCTGATTGAACGGGCGCGGGCCGTTGGCTTGGATAAAATTGCCATCACCGAGCATAATCGGTTGGATGGCGCGCTGGCGGCCAAAAAGTTGGCACCCGACCTGATCATTGTGGGCGAAGAGATCATGACAACCCACGGCGAGATCATCGCTTATTTTGTCAAAGAAGAAGTTCCGCGCGGTCTGTCACCGCAAGCGACGATTGCCCGTCTGCGCGATCAAGGCGCGGTGATCAGCATTCCGCATCCGTTAGACTCCGTACGCCGATCTGCCATGCGCCTGGAAAATGTGCTGACGGTGATTGATTCAGTTGACGCCTTAGAAGTGCTCAATGCCCGCTGTGTGCGCAATGTAGACAATCTGGCCGCTTTGCAATTGGCGCAAAAATATAAAAAGCTGAACACGGCTGGCAGCGATGCCCATACACTGGCTGAGGTTGGCCGTTGTTATCTGGAAATGCCGCCTTTTGAAGACAACGCGGCTAGTTTTCTGGGCGCCTTGGCGCAGGCCAAAGCCACTGGTTCAATCAGCCCATTTTGGCCGCATTTTGCCAGCACCTATGCCAAGTGGCGCAAACGTGTGATACCCGCCGTACTTGAGTGAGAATAGAATGATGGACCTCTCCCCGGCAGGGTTAGGGAGGAGTCACGGAGCCAACCAGCCATGCTTGCCTTGTTGATTATTCTGATTGCCACCATTGTGCCGACCTATCTCTATGTACGGCTCTTTTATTGGGCTGACTGTTACGAACGTGAGCCGCGCTGGCTGATTGCGCTTGCCTTTATGTGGGGCGCTTTGCCGGCAATTATCGCCAGCTTGATCGGCGAAATGGTGCTGGCTTCACCAATGCGGGGTAGCGGGTTGGTGGAAGATGCGCTTTTTGCGCCGATCATTGAAGAAGTGATCAAAGGTTTTGCGCTGCTGCTGATCTTCTGGTTTATCCGGCGTGAATTTGACGGTGTTTTAGACGGCTTAATTTACGGCTGTATGATCGGTTTTGGTTTTGCCATGACCGAAAATTTTCTCTATTTTATTGGTGCCTACGACCAAGGTGGCTTTGGCAATCTGACGGTGATCTTTTTCTTGCGTACCGTGCTTTTTGGTCTGAATCATGCTTTTTTTACGGGTTTTAGCGGGATTGGGCTAGGTTTAGCACGCGAATCCAAACATTGGCTAGCCCGCTGGATTTGGCCGCCTGTCGGCCTATTTTTCGCCATTGTCGCCCATAGCTTACACAATTTTGGGGCTAGTATCGCCGAGCAAAACGGTTGGGGCTTACTTCTGAGCCTGTTTGTCGCTATGGTTGGTTTTTTTGTCGTCTTGTTGACCATTCTGCTGGCCTGGCGCTATGAACGAAACTCGATCCGTACCGAGTTGATCGAGGAGGTCGGCACCACGATTACGGCGCAAGAGTATGCGACCTTGATCGGCCGCTGGCGTAACCCCATCCGTCGCCCCAAAAGTGAATGGGCCGCGGCCAATCGATTGCAATTGTGTGTGGAATTAGCGTTGTATAAACACCGCTTGCGTCGTTTGGGTGACAGTTGGGAACCGGGACTGGTCAACGAAATCGCCCGCATTCGCACCCAACTTGCCACTGCGCAGACGTAAATAATTTTGCATCTCATTGGAAATAAAGAAAGCCCAGGCCGATGAGGTCGGCCTGGGCTTTCGTCGATATCAATGAAGGAGGGTTCATCAACATCGATACAACAGCGCTCCTTCAGAATAGGTTAAAAAGATTAAATTAGGATTAAACCAGGCCGAACGTTTGCTAAGAGCTCATCTAATTTTGGCTGCTGCTCGCGAAAGCGTATACTACCCGTTATGAAATATTTGGCTATCTTGATCAAGCCGACAGCGGAGAGACGCCAGACTCGAGTCTGGCTTCTCTCCGCTGTCGTACTCTGTTTTTTACTGACCTTTGTGACTGGGAAGCCAGTTCTGGCTTCCGACCCTTGTAATCCGCCGAATGTCATTCCCCAGGGCGTCTGTGATATGGATTCATTTCACGGCGATCCGCCCCGCCAGGTGCCCAACGGTTGGGCAGAGTTCATGCTCTCGGGCGACGCCGAATTTTCTCAGGATAGCGATACCTATTGGGGTGAGCCAAGTTTACGTATGCACAATAGTGGGGGCACCTTCAAAGGTGGCATTTATACCCAAGTGCAAGTGACCCCCGGCGCTGGCTATCGCGCCAGTTGCGCTTGGGGGGCGCCGAATGCCCCGGATCAATTTGGTCGCCAGCTTGGCATTGACCCAACCGGTGGCACGGATCCCAACAGCCCTAACATCATTTGGGGCCCAATGCACTGGGGACCAGGTCGTATTCTCAACTATCCCCCGCCCGATGTGAATATTGATGTCAAGGCGCGGGCTGTTGGTGGGACTATGACCGTCTTTTTTCTGACCGATCATCCGCAAAGCACGGGCGACAATTTGATCTTTATCGATGCGATTGCGCTTTATCCGGATGATAGCGCCCCGGCCGCCGCCGCGCCGCCCGAACCTTCACCAACCCCTGTTCCACCCACAGATGTGCCGGTAGAACAGGCCGCAGTGGAAGCCGCGCCGCTGGCAGCCAAAGTGGAAGTCGTAGCTGCGGCGCTGCCCACCGATACACCAATGCCGACTGCCACGTTTACACCGGCCCCCACCGACACGCCGACGGCCACGCCAACCGCGACATTTACCCCAACGCCACCACCGACGCCTACGCCTACGGCGACTGCTACGTGGACGCCCTTGCCCACTGTGACGCCAGCCACTGGTCTCGCCCAGGCGCAACTGCAATTGTTGGGTGGTACAGGAGGCAGCCCGCCGATGGGGCTTATGATGCTCGGCTTGCTCAGCTTTGGCGGGGCGGGCCTTTGTGGCGGAACGCTTTGGTGGTTACGCCGCCGGTAAAGAAATTTCCTGATTGCCCTACAAAAGCAGAGCGCTGGCATATAGCCAGCGCTCTGCTTTTGTAGGGCAAACTCCTCACCTTTTCCTATTTACAAAGTGTAATTCGCCTACGCCGACCCTACACCCATGAAAACATCCTCGATATTAGGTTCGCTGCTCGCGGTTGTATACTCGCCTACACCTGGATCATTTCGAGCGACGTGATCTCTACCATGTCGAGACTGCGTCTTCCGGCCAACGGATCGTGTTGGCTAAGCGCGCCGAAGTCAAGATTGGTCAAGGCTTCTATGGTGGCTATGGAAACTTGAAACATGCGATAGTCACCAAAAGTAAAGCCGCGGGCACCTATATCTGCGAGTAATGCACTTTGATCCAGCAAATAGGCCGTTGCCGAAAGTTGCCCATCGGTTTTTACCATCGCCACAACTTTCCAATATTGTTTAGGGATTTGCACACCGCGATAGACAAAATCATCCGCATCAAATACCGGCCCGCTAAAGACTGAAACCTTTAATTGGTTAGCCAGCGTATTATTCAGGATGTAATCTTCGAGCCCAGCCCAGGTCTTTTTATTTTCATTCAGATTTTTATGTTGCGGCGAGCAGTTGGTAAAGTGAAAGGTGTCATCGTTGGCCGTTTTGGCGATCACTGCCGATTCACCCCAGGCTGGGTCAATTCTTCTGACCAAATGCCCTAAATCCAACGTGTTGTCCGCATAAATTTCCGGTCCCATCTGCCATGTTTTGTCGATTCGCGGGTCATAGGCCCATTTGTCCGATTCGCGCGGCAATTTGAGCAGCGTTAGCCCATCGATGTTGACCGCCGTGTAATAGGCCAACTTGCGTTGTTGATTCATCAACAGGCTAAAATGGTGATAGGGCAATACCGCTGATACCTTGTCAGTTTCCGACCGAGGCGCGTCCACATTTTGCTGAAGACCAGCGGAAAGTTGGGGTAGGGGAACTGCAATATCGAGAAAAGCTGGATCATAACCGCGCCGGTCACTGTAATCTCGGTTAATTGAAATCGCCCGGCTAGCACTATCTAAACTCATGCGCAGCTCTCCTTTTTCCGTACTTCGAGTGGTTGAAGTTTGGTGTTTGTTTCATCTCTCCGCCGTTGGTTCCGCTTCTTCCGCCACTAATCGTAATCCAATCTCCCCGAAAAGGTCGTTCTGGAAGACTTGGATCTGGCGTTGCTTGATCAATTCTAAGATCGCGAGAAAGGTCACGATCACTTCGATGCGCGTCCAACTGCGGCCTAATACTTCAATAAACGAGATCGGCGCACTGTTTCCACGATCATCATTGGCGTTTGATTGTAGATATTGACGCACATTCTCAATCTGCTCGGCCACGGTGATTGGATAGGTCTTGATGCGTGGCATTGGTGGGTCGCTGGGAATGCGTTGCAGTACTTTGCGCAGAACGGCGTGCAATTTTATCAGATCGACGTTACTTAGATCCAACTGTTTTTCCACCACAGGCCGGGGCGCGGTGCGCGTGTAAGCGCGCAAGCCTAAATCTTCGCGCGCCCGCAGACTCTCTGCCACCTGTTTGAATTGGCGATATTCGAGCAGGTGCTTGATCAAAGCATCCGTTGAATCTTCTTCTTCGTCCTCTTCTGGTGGGCGTGGTTGGGGCAAAAGACTGCGTGATTTAATATAGAGCAGCCGCGAGGCTACCACCAGAAAATCTGCCAGCGCATCCGGCTCAATTTCCTGCATCTGCTCAATAGTTTGCAGATATTGGTCGGTAACGGTCATCAGGCTGATTTCGTTGATATCCAATTCTTGCTTTTCGATCAGTTGCAGCAAGAGATCCAGTGGCCCCTGAAAGAGCGGCAGCGTGACAGCATAAGCCGCGCCAAGGGTCTGTGGACGATTGGTAATAGTGTGCGTTGAAGGCATGAGATTAGCGATAAGCTAAGTAGGACAGTAGGACAGTACGAGAAAGATTGGCTTTGCCTACACTTTTACTCCCTACTCCCTTACTTCCTATACTCAAAATTCGACATCAAAATTCTGGAAGCGTCGCCCTAACTCGGCCATTTCGGCGAGCACGCGACTGGTTTCGTCTTCGTTGCGTCCAGCGACGCGCTCGACTTTACAGCCATGACTGCGCAAAATTTGTTCGTCGGTGGCGCTGATGCCTGCCTCATTGCCGACAATTGTCACATATTCGGCGTATTTGGCATCTTCTACATTAAAACCGACGGTCGGTCGAAACCGCGCAATGTAGCCAATCGCATTGACAAAATCTTGGCGCGCAACAGGGCCGGGAAAGTCCCGTTGCCAGAAAAGTAGGAAATGACGGATGCTCTTAATGCCTACGCCATTTTGCACTTGTTCGATCCGTTCAAAGAGCAGATCGCGCCAGCGATTGCCTAACGTCCATTCATTGCCGGGGCAGACAGTCGTGTTATCGGGAAACTCGCGATGGCCCCAAACACGCGCCAGTGGAATGCCCAAATCTTGCATCAACCAGGCGATCAGGTGGGCGCCGGCGCGTAATTGGGCTGAGGTAGGAATTTTGCCGTTCATAAAACTGCCGGCAAAAGCCGCCCCAAGCGTGTAGCTATTATGCCGGAAGACGTGATAACTGGCGGTCTCCAGCCGGTTGGTCTGTTCGATGGCCCCATCGGCATGGATGAAAAAGTGATAGCCAATGCCTGGCCATGCCTCTTTGCCGCGCGCCACATCCGGCGCAACATGCAGTTCGGCAATGCGTAGCGGCCCCAGCGACGACGGCGCGGCCGTATGATGAACCGCCACATGGGTGATTTGGCTGAGCGCCCGCCGGTCATAGCGCAGAGTTGGGTGTTTGGGTAACTGATCCGTCAAGTTACGCAGGGCCGGGGGCGGGATCACAAAAGCGCTGGTGCCTTGTTGCTTGGAGGCTAATTCTGTCTGTAATTTATGGTTCTCGGTCTCGGCGCGTTTTTTCTGGTGCTCTTGGACAGAGACCAATTGTTGGGCGTTTTCTAACTGGCGTTCCAATTCGGCCAAGCGGCCGTGCAATTGATTTTCCGTGGCGCTCGGATCAACCTGACCACTGGCACGGCGCACGGCGGCGAGCAACAGTTCTTTCCAGCGTTGGTCGTTTAACCACTGTTCACCGGGCGACGTGTGTTCAATAAACTCATTAATGCCCTTGATATTCTCCATTTTGACTTGGGGAAAGCGTTGAATGAGCCAGGCGAGCAAGCGACCGCCTGCATAGATTTGCTCATCGGTGGGCGTCTGGCGATTGAATTCGCCAGCAAACGCCACGTTAATCGCGTTCGCCAGATATTCTTGACCAGTTTCGACCACTTCTTCCATCAATTGCATCTGGACAATCGTGCCCTTGTCGTCGATCCCAAAATCATAGAGAATGCCCGGCCAATCGGGCGTATGGGCGCTGGCAATGCTCTGCCAGGCAACCGTGGGCGCGACGCCAGTATGGTTGATTACGATGTAGCGTACATCCTGCGCGCGCCGGGGTACATAACGCGTGGCATCGCGCGGTAATTTGTCGACAATGTTTTGAATCCGCAGTTGTTCATCAACCGGCTCTGCTTCCATCGCGCGCCGGATTTCAACGATTTCCCCTTGTAATTGCTCATTGCTGGCGCGTAGATCATCGCGTTCTTTGGCTAGTTGTTGGAAGCGGGCTTGTAAATCACCGTTTTTGCCGCGCAACTCCTGTACCAAGCCGTCTAATTCCTGCGCGCGCCCATCGTCGGCCGGGTTGTTATTGTTCAAGACGGCGAGATGTAATTGCACCTGGCGGATGATCGTACTTTTCCAGGTGGCACCTGTATAAAAGGTGGCGCCAGGGCTAGTGCCCTTGGTCAATTCACCCAGCCCCGTAATCGTCTCTGGGTCCAGCCCCAAATTTTGCGCCAGCCAGGCGCATAATCTGCCGGTCGCTTCTAGTTGCGGGATCGGGGGCGGCGTGGCGCTAAAATTGCCCGTCAAGCAGATATTAATTCCCTGTTCCGACCAAATTTGATCGGGCTGCGCCACATCTTCCAGATCGCTAACCTTGAAGACCTGGCCGGTGCTGTTGACGATAAAATCATAGACAATCCCTGGATAACCGTGTTGAATGTGCGTCTGTGCAATCCGTTCTAAACTGAGCCACGGATTGGCCCCGGTATGGCTGATGACGATGTAACGCACTTGATTCATGCTGCGCCGGGCATAGGCACCGCTGCGGGGCAGGCGCGCGCTGATATCGGCGAAGAGCGGCACGAGGCTGGTGCTGGTCTGCCCGTCGCCCGCCACTTGTACGGGCGGCGCGGGGGCTTCGACCGTGACCCAACGCGTCAGCACGGGTGAATTTTGCTCTTTGAACCAGGTGATACCCTCGTGTACCATGTCGAATTCCAGCGTGTAATTGCCGGCTTCTTCGGGCAGGGCCACGCGCACCTCAATCGTGACCGTTTCACCCGGCAAGATATCTTCAGGAATGTCGGTGCGTAAGTCAGATTGGGGCGGCATTGTCAAACGACGACGATTACGATAATAGTGATAGCCAATGCGGAATGGATTGCCACCGCCCCAACTCCAGGTCAGGCTACCTGTATTCTTGAGTGTAATCGGCACCGTAATCGTTTCACCGATCATCATTTTGGCCGGAAAGTGATCGTTCAACCACTCGATCTGGTAGCGGGTCGCTTCGGGTTCAAGCGCGCGGGCGGGCGGGATCGCGGGTTGGAAGGCGGGTGAAATTTCGGGCGCACTGGGGTCGCTGACACTGCCCCGCCAATAATAGTCGTTTTGCAGCGCCTGCCAGAAGTCCTCCATCACGCCAGTTTTGCCGTCGATAAACCACTTGTCCATGCGCGGCCAACGATAGAGGATCAGGGCGCGGATCTGTTGGTTGCCTGGTTGCTCATTCCAACTATTAATTTCGGCATAGGCATCCTGCACCCACCCCGTGTTGAGATCGTGCCAGGGTTGCACTTGGTCGGTTTGTGTAATATAGGCTGGCAAATGGCGCATCTGGGCAGGAACGGCGGCCATAAAATCCATATAGACGCGAAATTGACGATGGGCATGCTGGAAAGGCGGCCCCAACTTAGTTTCGTCGGTGATCAGTGCTGGTTCACTGCCGTTGGTGAAGGCATGCAGCGCAAACCCATCACAATGTTTCGGGCCTAACTCTTCCAGGATATCGCGAAAATATTGCACCCAATCGCCGTTGGCATTGTCGGCATAAATCGTTTGTGTGTTCCAAGGGGCAACCGCGCCGACCAACACCTGATCTTCTTCATGACCGGGCAGCCGATGAATGGCTTCGCGGCAAAGCCGATAGCAGCGGCTATACAGGGCTGGGGTGATTACCTCGCCTTGGCTGACAATTGCCGCGCGTGTGGTGCGAATTTCGGTGGAGAAATCGGGCAAAATATTAAAGCGCACGCCCAACCCGCGGCGCATCGGATCGGCCATTTCGGGCGCACCGCCGCGACTGCTGGCATGACGCGTCCAATCGATCTGGATGCCCGGCCGCTCAACCGCATAGTTCATCTCGTTGCCGATGATCCAGGTTTTGCAGCCGCTACTCACGCCGACAAAATTGGCGACGCGGCGCGCAAAGTTTTCATATTGACTGCTGTGGGGGATGGTGCCATCCGGTTCGTAGCCGTTGTTCAGGCGGCAGATCACGCCCAGCCCCTGGTTGCTAAACGTGGTAAAATCCATCCCAGTGTAATCGTCCGAATCGTGGCCAATCGCCTCGGTAAACAGCACCCAGCCTGGCCGTCCAGCCGAGAGCATCATCTGCTCACCGCCCGGCTCGTGGATGCCAAAGATATATTCAGAATCAATTAACAATCGTTGCATGCCTATTTCCAATCAGTGTGAAGCTTTCCGGTTGATTATAGCATACGTCGCTGGGATGGCTTAGATACGGGATTAGAACAGTTACAAATTTACGATTACACCCATGTCGCGGTACACTAATTTCTGATTGAAATTCAGGAACCCCACCCTAACCCTCCCCAGAATAGGGAGGGGACTGATTGGTGGACAGACGAAGTAGAATCTTCTATCCGACCAACGGCTCCCTCCCTGTTTGGGGAGGGCTGGGGTGGGGTCCTTATCCAAAACTTAAATAAGAGCTAAACTCTATGACCCTAAACGCTCATCCTACTACACTCTTGCGCCCAGAGATCGCTGATCTGGAAGAATATACGCCAATCCAACCCTTCGAAGTGTTGAGCCGACGCCTGGGGATTCCTGCTGCACAGATTGTCAAGTTAGATGCCAATGAAAACCCGTATGGCCCCTTGCCCGTCGTAGCCGAGGCGTTGGCGGAGTATCCGTTTTATCATATTTATCCCGACCCACAACAGGCGGAACTGCGCGCGGCCCTGAGTGGCTTTGTCGGTGTACCAGCCGAGTATATTTTGCCCACGCATGGCGCCGATGAGATGCTTGATTACCTCTGCCGGCTTTTTTTGCAACCGGGCGATGCGATTCTGAATTGTCCGCCGACCTTCGGCATGTATAGCTTTGACGCCGGCTTAGTAGGTGGTAAAACCATCGAGGTGTGGCGCAAGCCGGATCATACGGTGGATGTGGAAGCGATTGAAAAACGACTGGCGATTAGCGATTCGGAGCTTGCAGGCAGCAACCAAGCGCCAAGCGCTTCAAAGCCTAAAATCAAACTTCTTTTCCTCACCTCGCCCAACAATCCTTCGGGCAATTGGCTATCTGATCAAGATTTGCGGCGCTTGTTGGCGTTGCCCGTCATGGTCGTGTTGGACGAAGCCTATGTTGAATTTGCCGATTATTCCAGTCGCGCCGATTGGGTGTTGCGCTATGATAATCTGGTGATCTTGCGCACCTTTAGCAAAGCGGCGGGGATTGCCGGCCTGCGTTTGGGCTATGGGATCTGCCCAGCGTGGTTGATGACCCAATTGTGGAAATTTAAGCAACCGTACAATGTGAATGTCGCCGCCAGTGTGGCCGGGTTAGCCAGTTTGCAACATGTCGATCAGATTATGGCCGTGGTCGGCAAACTCAAGGACGAGTGCAATCGCCTCTTTGCGTTGCTAAAGACCATTCCCTATCTGCGCCCCTATCCGACCCAAGCCAACTTTATTTTGTGCGATGTGGTCGGGCGTGATGCCAAGCAGTTGAAACAAGGATTGGAGCAACGTGGCATCCTGGTGCGCCATTATAGCAAGCCCGGTTTGCAGAATTGTATCCGCATCTCGGTGGGTCGCCCCGACCAGACGGACCGTTTGTTGGACGTGCTGCGCGAACTCGTTACGCGATAAAATATAAATAATTCATGTTACGCAGACGCCATTCACCCCCTCGTTTGGGGCCCAGAGGCGGGAACCCTTTGGGTGCCGCTGGGGTGGGGTGCTGCTGCGTAACATGCGTAAATAATTCGTAGGGGCGCTGCTCGCTGCGCCTGCTGTGCAAACCAAGGCGCAGCGAGCCGCGCCCCTACGGCCAGATGAGAGAGAGTAGATATGCGCCAGGCAGCGATTGAACGGAATACCAAAGAAACAGAGATCAAATTAGAATTCAACCTAGATGGGCGCGGCAAGGCCGACATCAACACTGGCATTGGTTTTCTGGACCATATGTTGACGTTGTTGGCTGGGCATGGCCTTTTTGATATCACGGTTGAAGCCAAAGGCGATCTGCACATTGATGAGCATCACACGGGCGAAGATGTTATGATCTGCCTGGGCAAGGCGATCGATCAAGCGCTCGGCGATCGGCGCGGCATCGTCCGCACGGCGCACAGCTATGTGCCGATGGATGAAGCGTTGGCGTTGGTGGCGCTGGATTTGGGTGGACGACCCTATTGCGTTTTCGACGCTGAGTTTGTCACCCCCAAACTCGGTCAGTTAGGCACTGATCTGATCTTTCACCTGTTTGAATCGCTGGCCATTCAGGCCCGTATGAATCTGCACGCCAAGGTTTTTTATGGGCGTAATGACCATCACAAGGTCGAAGCACTCTTTAAAGCGCTGGCCCGCGCGTTGGACGCGGCTACCCAAATCGATCCGCGCCGCCAAGATGTACCGAGCACCAAAGGCACGCTAACGGCGTAATTCGTAAATCGTAAATTCAAGAATCGTAAATCAAAAATGCTCTATCTCGTAGCGACTCCCATTGGCAATCTCGGCGATATTACCTTGCGCGCATTGGAAACTTTGCGCACTGTGGACTATGTCGTCAGCGAAGACACGCGCAAAACTGGCCATCTGCTCAAGCATTTTGAGATTCAGAAGCCGCAAATTGCCTTCCACGAACATAACGAAGAGCGCGCGGCTGGCCGAATTTTTGGCCTGTTGCGCCAGGGCCAATCGGTGGCAGTTGTCACCGATGCGGGCACGCCCGGCATCTCTGATCCAGGTTTTACGCTGGTGCGAAGGGCGATCCAAGAGGATATTCCAGTCACGTTGATCCCCGGCCCGACGGGCTTGATCATGGCTGTAGTGCTCTCTGGCTTGCCCTTGCATAGCTTTACCTTTCGCGGTTTCCCGCCGCGCAAAAGTGGTCAACGTCAACGTTTTCTGGCGCTCGACAAACATTCGCCGCACACGCTGATCTTCTACGAAAGCCCGTTTCGGTTGGCGGCGTTTCTCGCCGATGCGCTGGCCGTTTACGGGGATCGCCCCGCCGCGTTGGCGAATGATTTGACCAAACTTTTTGAAAAAGTTGAACGTGGCACGCTTTCCGCCTTATTGGCCGCGGTCGAAGGTGTCACGCTCAAGGGGGAGTATATTGTGGTGATTGGCGGTTCAACTGAGAAACATGTGGAAGCGTTTGCGCCAGAAGAGGCTGAGGATTTTTGATTTACGATTGACGATTGACGAGGCGACTTCGTTAGCGATGTCACTTCGTCAATCGTCAATCGTAAATCTGAGATAAGCAGAGAACTGCCTTCGCTCTCTGGCTCACGCGGCTTGGGCACAACGATCACAGATCAAGGCGGCCCGCGGTAACTGATTGGTCGGGATCGTGACGTTCAGATCACGCGTCACCGGCACATTGCTCTCGCCACAAAAATCGCACTTGCCGCATGATTTAGGCGCTGGTCTGGTTGCCAAATTTTGGCGCACCCGTTCATGTTTTTTGCGTTCAGTCACCGCTTTGCCAATGATCATCCAGGCAAACTTGCGCACTTTCTCATCGGTTTCCGTATGATAAAGCTGCTCCAAACGGGCCATTGCCTCCGGTTCGCTGGGCAAGCCACCATCCTCTAGCGCGTGCCAGGCTTGATAGCGCACACGCCGATCGGTATCTTCCATCATGCGGAAGAGTGTGGCCCATACGGCTGGAATGCGCGCCTGCACATGGCAAGGACAAAGATATTGGGCCGCATGCAGCCGATCTTCGACCGCGCTACTGCATGACAATGTCAATAGTTCGACAATTTCTTCACGGCTCACCTTTACTTCACCAGGCCGGTGGGCAGCTTTTTGATGTTTGTTCATTCCCATCGTTTTGCGCATAGTTTTTTCCCTCACTGCTTGATAAATCTTTCGTCAACCACAGAATAAATCGTGATCGATAATCACCGTTTCGCGCCTAGACCCCTCCCTTGCAGGCGAGCGGCCTGCTTAGTATTTGTTGTGCCGCTTGCCGCAGTTTGGGTTCAGTGGTTGTCGCCCAAACAGATTCGAGACTTTGGACAATTTGTGGGCTTTCCGGCAATACACCTAATGCATTGATAGCCGCGATGCGTACATTCACATTCGGATCGTGTAAGGCCAGGCCAATAAAGTCTGCCACCACAGGCCCAGGTAACGGACAAAGTGGCGTGCTTTTACACTGCTCACAGGTGAGGGCGTGGAGCGCCTGTTTGCGCACGCGCGGCGCCCAATCACGCAGCATTTGGCGCACTGGCTCGATGATGCGATCATCGCCTAGGTGATCCATCAATTGCACACATTGGAAGCGCACATTTGGGTTTTTGTGACTAAGCCCATGGACCAGTGCCTGGAATACGGTATCGGTAAGTGGCAGCTTCTGAAACTCCCGACCAAACGCGCCACCCACTAATGCTCGTATTGCGCCGATGTAGTGAGCCTTGAAGCCTAGCAAACTGACCAATTGATCGGGACTACACGCTTGATAATCGATTGATTGGTTGATGTCTAAATCCATTTTTGCCTCCTGTCCTGAATCGTAAAAGTAAGTGCGCAACAAACTATCGCCCTTGGTGTGCGGGCGACCTTCCACACCTATGGGGGACCTGAGATTCGAAGCAGAAATGGCTGGCGCACACAAAAAAAGCCTCCCACGGCGGGAGGCTGCATGCACAAATAAGAACTCGTGTGGAAAAAGTCTAGCCCCAGCCCGTCGTTAATCGATTACCAAACCGATGGTAACCGCATCACCAGCCGCCGCGGC